>NZ_CATQFV010000068.1:0-106882 GCF_958267435.1 Neisseria benedictiae | reverse complement strand
CGCCTCCATTGAGTGCGGCGGAAGCGACAATGAGCCGATTCCTCCGTCTTCAGACGGCATGGCTGTGTAATCATTCATGGTACATCCTATCTGTCGTGCCGAAATTGCAATCTTCTATTATAGCGTAAAGCAGGTTTAATTGGTTTCCATCCCTCAAAACAGGTAAAATATGTGCGCTGCTGAGCTATTTGCAGCACACTGCCAAAATACAACATTTAAAACAATATTAGGAGCACAAAATGGAACATAAGCTGCCGCAACTGCCTTATGAACTGGACGCATTGTCCCCGCATCTGAGCAAAGAGACTTTGGAATTCCACTACGGCAAACACCATCAAACCTACATCACCAATCTGAACAATCAAATCAAAGGTACGGAATTTGAAAACCTGCCTCTGGAAGAGATTGTGAAAAAATCTTCAGGCGGCATTTTTAACAACGCAGCGCAAACTTGGAACCACACCTTCTACTGGCTGGGTTTCACGCCCAAAGGTCAAGGCAAACCTTCCGGCGGACTGGCCGCCGCCATCGACGCGAAATGGGGCAGCTTCGAGAAATTCCAAGAAGCGTTCAATGCCTGCGCGGCCGGTACTTTCGGCTCCGGTTGGGCGTGGCTGGTGAAAACCCCTGCCGGCGGATTGGATTTGGTTTCCACTTCCAACGCCGCTACGCCGCTGACCACTGAAAACACGCCGCTCTTGACTTGCGACGTATGGGAACACGCCTACTACATCGACTACCGCAACAGCCGCCCCAACTATCTGAAAGGTTTTTGGGAAATCGTCAACTGGGACGAAGTCGCCAAACGTTTTGCCGCATAAGCCGCAAACCGGCAAAATGCCGTCTGAATACATTTCAGACGGCATTTTTTACGGGAAATCCAAATCAATGTCCGCAAGCGCAAGCGTCGCCGTGGTGTCCGCAACCTTTAGCCGCTTCGAGCCATTCGTCGTCATCGCCGTCAAACTCTTCCACTTCGTCAAACTCGCCGCGCTCGACCATGGCGCACAATTCTTCAAGGCTTTCCGCCCCCTCTACCCAAAAACACGGAATATCGGGAGGCGTATCCGGCGCAAGCAATGCCGCCAAACCTTGATGCCACGCAATCCAATAACCGTTTGCCGTTTGGACGAACTGCGCGTCCCGATGCACCGATTCTCCTTCCGTGCCGACGAGCATACGCTCCGCAATACTTTCCTGAAAAGATAAAATCTGCATAAGTGTTCCTTTATATGATGGTTTTCCGTCAAAACAAGGCGTTATTTTAGAACATCGCGCCCGCTTGAGAAACTGCCAACCGCTTTATAACAAATTCGTCTTTGCACCAAACTTTCCATTCTTTCCGTTTTTCAGACGGCATCGTTAAAGTAGCCCTTCCTTTTTTCTATTTTCAGCATTATTTCATGTTACTGCTCAAAACGCCCGGCGTACTGCCCGGCTTCAAAATCAGCCTCGGTCTGACCGTATTGTGCCTGTCGCTTCTGGTGGTTTTGCCGTTTGCGATGATGGCGGCGAAGGCGGCGGAAATCGGCTGGGGCGGCTTTTGGAACACGATTGCCGAGCCAAACGTGTTGGCGGCGGTGTGGCTGAGTTTGCGGATGTCGTTTTATGCGATGCTGACCAATGTCGTGTTCGGCACGCTGGTGGCGTGGGTATTGGTGCGCTATGAATTCCCGGGCAAGGGTCTGGCGAACGCGCTGGTCGATTTGCCGTTTGCGCTGCCGACGGCGGTTACGGGTATCGCGTTGGCAACCCTGTATGCGCCCAACGGTTGGATAGGCCGTTTTTTCGAGCCTTTGGGCATCAAAATCGCGTTTACACCCATCGGCATTTGGATTGCGCTGATTGTCGTCAGCCTGCCCTTTATCGTCCGCGCCGTGCAGCCGGTATTGGAAGAATTGTCGGGCGAATATGAAGAAGCGGCAGCGACTTTGGGGGCAAGCCGTTGGACTACGTTCCGCCGCGTCCTCTTGCCTGAAATCACACCGGCCTTGTTGACCGGCGCGGGCATGATGTTCGCGCGGGCAACGGGGGAATACGGTTCGGTGATTTTTATCGCGGGCAATATTCCGATGGTTTCCGAAATCCTGCCGCTGATTATTACGGGCAAGCTGGAACAGTTCGATGTGCAGGGCGCGTCGGCGGTGGCGTTGTTTATGCTGCTGGTTTCGTTTGTCATCCTGTTTGCGCTGAACGTGATGCAGTGGGCGTTAAGCAGGCGTTCGGGTGCGAAGGGTTGAGGGGTCGTCTGAAAACCTGAACTACGCTGTTACCGTCATTCCCGCGCAGGCGGGAATCCATTGGTGAATTTCGGCTGCCTTATTTATTTTCTGTTTTCCTGTTGCCCTGTGGTGGATTCCCGCCTGCGCGGGAATGACGGTAGCTAGACGTTTTTATTCCCTTAATCAATAAAAGGTCGTCTGAAAACGAATCCGCTCCCCAAAACACAGTTTTTCAGACGGCCTCCAAACATTTTAAAACCAACCAGAGAACACCACCGCCATGAAACCCTATTCCACCAATCCCAACCTGACCGAACCACGCTGGCTGCGCGTGCTGCTGACCGCTGTCGCGCTAGGATTCCTGCTGCTGATGCTGGTCGTGCCGCTTGTCGCCGTGTTTTACGAAGCCTTAAAAGGCGGTTGGGATTTGTACCTGAAATCCTTAAGCGATCCCGAAGCGTGGTCTGCCATCAAATTGACGCTGATTACCGCACTGATTGTCGTTCCCGTCAATGCCGTCTTGGGCGTGGCGATGGCGTGGCTGCTGACCCGTTTTGACTTCCGCGGCAAGCAGTTGCTGACCACCCTGCTCGATTTGCCGTTTTCCGTATCGCCCGTGGTGGCCGGTTTGATGTTCGTCTTATTGTTCGGCGCGCACACGGCATTGGGCGGCTGGCTGGAAGCGCAAGGCATACAGATTATCTTCGCCATCCCCGGCATTGTTTTGGCGACGCTGTTCGTTACCTTCCCCTTTGTCGCGCGCGAAATCATCCCGCTGATGCAGGCGCAGGGCGACAGCGAAGAACAAGCCGCGCTGATTCTCGGCGCAAGCGGCTGGCAGATGTTTTGGCGCGTTACCCTGCCCAACATCAAATGGGCGTTACTCTACGGCATCATTCTCACCAACGCCCGCGCGATGGGCGAATTCGGCGCGGTCAGCGTGGTATCGGGACACATACGCGGCGAAACCAACACCGTCCCACTTTTGGTCGAAATCTTCTACAACGAATACAACTTCACCGGCGCATTCGCCCTCTCCGGCGTATTGGCACTTTTAGCCTTGGCCACCTTGCTGGTGCAAAACATCATCACCAAATTATAGTGGATTAACAAAAATCAGGACAAGGCGACGAAGCCGCAGACAGTACAAATAGTACGGAATCGATTCACTTGGTGCTTCAGCACCTTAGAGAATCGTTCTCTTTGAGCTAAGGCGAGGCAACGCCGTACTGGTTTAAATTTAATCCACTATACAAGACAAAAAACTCGCCGCCGCCGAAAGGAACGCAATATGAGCATCACCATTCAAAATTTAAACAAACACTTCGGAGCGTTCCACGCGCTGAAAAACATCAACCTCAACGTCCCTACCGGCAAACTCGTTTCCCTGCTCGGCCCGTCCGGCTGCGGCAAAACCACACTTTTACGCATTATCGCCGGACTGGAAAACGCCGACGGCGGCAATATTCTCTTTGACGGGCAAGACGTAACCGCCAAACACGTCCGCGAACGCAAAGTCGGTTTCGTGTTCCAACACTACGCCCTCTTCCGCCACATGAACGTGTTTGACAACGTCGCCTTCGGTTTGACCGTATTGCCCAAGCCAGAACGCCCGTCCAAAGAACAAATCCGCGCCAAAGTCGAAGAATTGCTCAAACTCGTGCAGCTCTCGCATTTGGCAAAATTCTATCCGCACCAGCTCTCCGGCGGCCAACGCCAACGCATTGCCCTCGCCCGCGCCCTCGCCGTCGAACCCAAACTCCTACTCCTGGACGAACCCTTCGGCGCGTTGGATGCCAAAGTACGCAAAGAATTACGCACCTGGCTGCGCGACATTCATCACAACCTCGGCGTAACCAGTATTCTGGTTACGCACGACCAAGAAGAAGCCCTCGAAGTTTCCGACGAAATCGTCGTGATGAACCACGGCAAAATCGAACAAACCGGCAGTGCCGAAGCCATTTACCGCAAACCCGAAAACGCCTTCGTTACCGAGTTCCTCGGCGAAACCGACGCATTTGAAGGACGCATCGAAAAAGGCTTCTGGCATTACAACGGTTTCGCGTGGAAATTGGACGCGCAATACAAATGGCAGGAGCAAACCGCCACCGGCTATATCCGTCCGCACGAATGGCAGATCGCCGCCGAACACGAAACCCCGATGATTTGTGCCGAAATCGAAAAAATCCACGCCGTCGGCGCATTGACGCACGTTTTGGTGAAACACGGCAAACAAGACGTGCATATCACGCTGGCTGGCAGCGATGCCGCGCGTTACCAAATCGCTGAAGGCAAAGAATTGAACTTAATTCCGAAACAGGTTTATGTCTTCTCTCAAAACGAACTGATTGAATATTCGATTTAACCCTGAAAGCACAATGCCGTCTGAAAGGCTTTCAGACGGCATTGTGTATTACCCATTAAGCAAGAAACAGCTTGTACGCAGCATTTTGCGTTTCCTCGTGATAGCTGTATCCCAGACTTTCCAAGAAACCGTCAAATGCGGCGGCATCGTGAGGCGGCACATCGATACCGACCAAAATCCGCCCGTAATCCGCACCGTGGTTGCGGTAATGGAAGAGCGTAATATTCCACCCTCCCTGCATATGGTTCAAAAAGCGTGCCAATGCCCCCGGACGCTCCGGAAACTCAAAACTGACCAAACGCTCGTTTTCTACTTTGTCCGTCCGTCCTCCAACCATATAGCGGATATGGATTTTGGCAATCTCATCATCGGTCAGGTCGACATTGGGCAATCCCGCCTCATCCAACCGGCTGCCGATAACCGCCAAATCCTGCGGGCCTGCCGCTTGAAGTCCGACAAAGATATGCGCTTTTTCATCGTCCCCGTAGCGGTAGTTGAACTCGGTAATATTCCTATTTCCCAATATATTGACAAACTTAAGGAAGCTGCCGCGTTCTTCAGGGATGGTAACGGCAAAAATACCTTCGTTGCCCTCACCCAATTCGCTCCGTTCCGAAACGTGGCGCAAACGGTGAAAATTCATATTCGCGCCGCTGGTAACGGCAATCAGGGTTTGGTTTTCCGCGCCTTCTCGGGCAATATAGGCTTTCAGACCCGCCAACGCCAACGCGCCCGCCGGCTCGGTAATGCTGCGCGTGTCATCGAAAATATCCTTAACCGCACCGCAAACCGCATCGGTATCGACTGTAATGATTTCATCCAAAAGTTCTTTGCAGAGGCGGAAGGTTTCGTCTCCGACAACTTTGACCGCAGTGCCGTCTGAAAACAGCCCGACATCTTTCAAATGAACGATTTGACCCGCTTCGACCGATTGCTTCATACAGCAGGAATCATGTGTCTGAACGCCGATAACTTTGATTTCGGGACGGACCTGCTTGATAAATGCCGCCACGCCCGCTGCCAAACCGCCCCCCCCTATCGGGACGAATACGGCGTGAATATCATCCGGATGCTGGCTGACAATTTCCATCCCCACCGTCCCCTGTCCCGCAATCACATCAGGATCGTCAAACGGTGCGATATAGGTTAACCCTTCTTTTTCCGCCAACTCCATCGCATAATCGTATGCATCGTTGTATGAAACACCGCGCAAAACCACCTCGCCACCACGGCTCTTAACCGCATCTACTTTAATTTTCGGCGTAGTCTCCGGCATGACGATAACGGCACGGCAACCCAAACGCTGTGCGGACAATGCCACGCCTTGGGCATGGTTGCCCGCGCTTGCCGCAATCACGCCGCAAGCGAGCGCATCTTTCGGCAACTTGGACATTTTGTTGTACGCGCCGCGTATTTTGAAAGAAAATACAGGTTGCAAATCTTCGCGTTTCAGCAAAATATTGTTTCCCGAACGTGCAGAAAGGCTGCGTGCCGGTTCCAAAGGCGTTTCGACCGCGACATCATAGACAGATGCCGTCAGGATGCGGATGAGGTAATCGGAATAAGGAAGGGGCGTGTTCATAATTCAATATGGGATAATCGGTTTATTAAAATCGCAAAACCCAAAACCATACGCCCAAGACGGCGCGAAAGCAAGAAAAATCCGCCCGATCAGACACCCTAAGCGTATAATCGGCAGGCTGAAACACTCACACAATTAGAATATTTCATGACAGCACATAAAATCCTGCCCGTCCTGCTTTCCATCATCTTAGGCGTTTCTCACGCAACGGCTGCATCGCCCGCGCCCAATAGACCGACGGTACACGCCGCCCCCACGCTCCAAACACCCGAAACCCTCACAGCGGCACACATCGTTATCGACCTTCAAAGCAGGCAGACTTTATCCGCCAAAAACATCAATACCCCTGTCGAACCGGCGGCACTAACCCAACTGATGACTGCATATTTGGTTTTCAAAAACATGAAATCGGGAAATATCCAATCTGAAGAAAACTTAAAAATACCCGAATCCGCATGGGCTTCAGAAGGGAGCAGAATGTTTGTACGTCCCGGCGATACGGTCAGCACCGACAAACTCTTAAAAGGCATGATTGCCCTATCCGCAAACGATGCCGCCCTAACCCTTGCCGGCCGGCTGGGCAACGGCTCGATTGAAAATTTTGTGCAACAAATGAACAAAGAAGCCCGACGCCTGGGCATGAAAAACACCGTATTCAAAAACCCGACAGGCTTGAGTAGAGAAGGACAGGTTTCCACCGCCAAAGACCTCGCCCTGCTGTCTGAAGCATTGATGCGCGACTTTCCGGAATATTACCCGCTGTTTTCCATCAAATCTTTCAAATTCAAAAATATAGAACAAAACAACCGCAATATCCTTTTATATAGGGACAACAATGTAAACGGTCTGAAAGCCGGACACACAGAAAGCGGCGGCTACAACCTTGCCGTGTCATACTCCGGCAACGGCAGGCACATCCTTGTCATCACATTGGGTTCGGAATCGGCGGAAACACGCGCATCAGACAACAGCAAGCTGCTGAACTGGGCATTGCAGGCCTTCGATACGCCCAAAATATATCCGAAAGGCAAAACCGTTGCCCAAATCCAAATTTCCGGAGGCAGCAAAAAAACCGTCCGCGCAGGCTTCCTCAAAGAAGCCTACATCACTCTGCCACATAAGGAAGCGAAAACAGCCGAACAAATTTTGGAAACCATACAGCCGATTCCCGCCCCGGTAAAAAAAGGGCAGATTTTAGGAAAAATCAAAATCAGGCAAAACGGATACACCATTGCCGAAAAAGAAATCGTCGCACTGGAAAATGTAGAAAAAAGAAGCCGGTGGCAAAGGCTTTGGGCGCGTCTGACAGGGCAGTAATCTGCCGTTTCAAATATCCCGTTTTTCCAACAAATAAAGAAATGCCGTCTGAAACACGGTTCAGACGGCATAAAACAACAGGGCGGTACGTATTGCATACGCGCCGCCCTGCTGCTGAAATCAATTAGCGTTTCTTACCGGTAACGGTAGCAACAGCCAGATTTTCATTACGTTTCAAGGAAACGCTTTCTACACCTTCAGGCAATTTGATGTCTGACAAGTGCAAAATGTCGCCGGCAACCACTTCGGCACAATCCAAATCCAAGAAAGCAGGGATGTTGGCAGGCAAAGCAACTACTTCAACAGAAGTGTTCAACAGAGATACGCGACCGCCTTGCAGTTTGACCGCTTGGGAATTTTCAGTGTTAACGATGTGCAGGGGAACGCGGATGCGTACGGGTTGGTCTGCTTTAACGGCTTGAAAGTCGATATGTTGGACTTCGCGGCGGAACGGGTGCATTTGGAAATCACGGACGATAACGTCTTTGGTTTCGCCGTTCAGAGACAATTTAATCAATGCGGTATGGAAAGATTCTTTTTCCAATGCGTAGAATACGGTTTTGTGATCTACGGCAATCGCAACGGGCTCTTGACCTTCACCGTACAGAATACCGGGGATTTGACCTTCGCGACGCAGGCGGCGGCTCGCACCAGTGCCTTGTGCTTCACGAACAGAGGCTTGAATTTCATAAGTCATGTTAAATACTCCAAGTTAGGTAAAATCGCCGTCATCGGCCGCGACCAGCTTAAGACGGCTTCGGGCTTATGGCAGCAACATGCTGCCTGTCATCACTTCTTCATTAAAAAGATATGAGACGGATTCTTCATTGCTGATACGGCGAACCGTTTCGGCCAACAGACCGGCAATCGTTACCTGACGGATACGGTCGCAGTTTTTAGCCGCTTCAGACAAAGGAATGGTATCGGTTACGACCACCTGGTCGATTTCGGATGAGGCGATACGGCTGACCGCCTCTCCGGAGAATACGGCGTGGCTGGCATATGCTAAGACACGTTCTGCACCGCGCTCTTTCAGGGCGACGGCGGCTTTGCACAACGTATTTGCAGTGTCAATCATATCGTCCACAATCAGACAGGTTCTGCCTTGAATGTCGCCGATGATGTTCATGACTTCCGCCACATTGGCTTTCGGGCGGCGTTTGTCGATGATTGCCAGGTCGGCATTCAGGGATTTTGCGACGGCGCGGGCGCGGACGACACCGCCGATGTCCGGGCTGACGACGGTCAGATTTTCAATCCGCTGCTGCTTGATATCGTTCAACAGAATCGGGGTAGCATAAATATTATCCACAGGAATATCAAAAAAACCCTGAATCTGGTCTGCGTGCAAATCAACGGTCAAAACACGGTCGATCCCTGCCGAATACAGCATATTTGCCACCAGTTTGGCAGAAATCGGGACGCGGACGGAACGCGGACGGCGGTCTTGGCGCGCATAGCCGAAATACGGAATGGCTGCGGTAATACGGCCTGCCGAAGCGCGTTTGAGCGCATCCGCCATTGTCAGGATTTCCATCAGGTTGTCATTGGTCGGCGCGCAAGTAGGCTGAAGGATGAAAACATCGCGGCCGCGTACGTTTTCCAACAGTTCGACGGCAACTTCGCCATCTGAAAACTTGGAAACGGAAGCATTGCCCAAAGAAATGTCCAAATGCTTGACAACACGTTGTGCCAATTCGGGATTGGCATTGCCTGTAAATACCATCAAACTGTCGTACGCAGCCATATTCTCACCTGATTTTATGTTTAACTTCCGCTCAGAAAACACAATGCTTCCCTCCGCTTGTACCAAGCCCGACATTATACCTGCAACATCCGACACAAACAAAGGCATTTCAATATTTTTATTTCTATGAAATAAAAAGCGTGTAAGCAGGCTTACACGCTTTTATCTGGCTGGGGAGGAAGGATTCGAACCTTCGCATGCTGGAATCAAAATCCAGTGTCTTAACCGCTTGACGACTCCCCAACTCGTTTGACTTGGCTGGGGAGGAAGGATTCGAACCTTCGCATGCTGGAATCAAAATCCAGTGTCTTAACCGCTTGACGACTCCCCAAAAAAATATGGCTGGGGAGGAAGGATTCGAACCTTCGCATGCTGGAATCAAAATCCAGTGTCTTAACCGCTTGACGACTCCCCAACAATGTTTATACGGACAACAAAGGATGTTTTGAAAGACCCTCTGCTAAATATGCCTCGTACAAACCTGAAACTTGTCGGTATGTATTGTATGCGCTATCCCTATCTTGAAATGCTGCAAATATACAGGCTCCTGAGCCTGTCATCATTGCAGAACCGTATTTCGACAACTCGGAATAGGCTTTCCAAACTTCGGGGTATTCTTTAAATACCACTGCCTGCATATCATTTCTGAACGGTTGCAGGTTTTGGAAAGTCGGCATTATGCTTGAGGCGGAATTTCGTGTCAAGCCTTCGTGTGTGAAAATTTTTGCGGTGGAAACGTGGACGGGCGGTTTGACGATAACATACCACTGTTTCGGAATATCCATTTCGTCCAGCCTGTCGCCTATACCCCGCGCAAACGCATTTTTGCCGAAAATAAAAAACGGCACGTCCGCACCCAGTGTTGTACCCAGTTCAATCAGCTGCGGCGTTGTGAGCCCGCACTGCCACCAACGGTTCAACACCAGCAAAACGGTTGCCGCATCCGAGCTTCCTCCGCCCAAACCGGCCCCGGTCGGAATTTTTTTGTCCAACCATATTTCCACGCCGTCGGGGTTGCGCGCATATTTTTGCAGTAATGATGCGGCACGGTAGCTTAAATCCGCTTCCTGCGGCATTCCGTCAACTGGATTGTGCAGGATGATTTTGCCGTCGTCCCTCGGTTTCAAATATACGGTATCCTGCAAATCTATCAGGCAGAATATGCTTTCGATATTATGATAACCGTCTTCCCGCCTGCCGGTAATCCTCAAATCGAGATTCAGTTTGGCAGGGGCGGGAAACGCCTGCCGTCCGTCCGTAATATTCATCTGTCCGCCTTATCTCGTGCGCGCCGCACAGCGTTCCGGGGTTTCGGTTTCAGACGGCATTCCAATCTCGGTGAAAACCAGCCTGATGTTCAATTTCCCGTTGTCCAATTGCAGGATGCGGGTTTTTCCTCCGCTGCCTGCGGTTCTGCCGATTGTCCAACCGTATTGTTCCAATATGCCGTCTGAAAGGATGCGGTAAGGTGCATGGGCAACCCGTCTGCCGTCTGCCCAGATATGCAGATATTGGATTGGCAGCTTGAAGCCAATAAGCTGCCGGCTCAATTCTTCCGTACTTTCCGCCTGATAAACATTTCCTTTAGCATCCACTGCCAACGCACCGTCTTTGTCTTGACACAACTGCCCGAGCGTACTGCCCAAAGGGGTGTTGATATTGATGGTTTCCACAGGCGGTTGGTATGTCCAATCGAAATTTGCATACGAACCTTTCCCTTCCGCTTTGACTGCCAACCGCCCTTCCGCCGTGAACCTGCGGGTGTGTTCGGACGGCTGCCACAGGTTTTCGTTATTTTGAGGTAATTGCGCGCAAGCGGTCAAAAGCAGGATGACCGATGCGGATACGGTGTGTTTCATCAGAATTTCCTTAACGGGTGCTATCCTGTCGGCCGGCGGGTTCGATGTGCCGTGCAAAACGCGTGCGAACTGCATGCCGTTTGCCCGAATGCCGCAGCTTCCCGGCAAACCTTATGCCGTCTGAAAGGATGGGCCTGCATTATTTCCGGGGTTTGCGGGAAGGTTGGGGCAATGCGATTCCGTAGCGTTTGAGCGTTTCGCGCCATATTTTCTTGTCTCCCGTAAGGTGTGCCGCCTGAGTCCACACGTCAACCGCCTGATCGCGTTCACCCAATGCCCACAACACTTCGCCCAAATGGGCGGCAACTTCGGGCCCGGGGTCGTTTTCAAACGCATACCACAGATACGGCAGCGCGCTTTCCGCGTCGCCTTTCAGGTAATACGCCCAGCCTATGCTGTCGTTGACGGCGGTATCGTCCGGGTTGATTTGGTATGCCGTCTGAAGCAGGGCGAAGCCTTCGTCCAAACGCTTGGAATCGGTCAGCAGGCTGTAGCCCAGATTATTCATAATTTGTGCATTGTCGGGCGTAAGTTTGAGCGCGGTTTCAAGGTCGGCAATCATTTTTCCCCGTTTGCCGAACTGTTCGTAAATAATGGAACGCTGTGCCAATGCTTCCGCCAAAGGTTCCGCGCTTCCCGCCGCCGAAAGTTTGGCGACAATCTTGTTCAGCCCGATCAGGGCTTCCCGTTTGTCGGGCAGCTTCGACAGGGCGAGCATCTGTATTTTGGACAAATTGTCTGCCGTAAAATACCGCCCCTGCTGTTCGGGCAGCTTCCTCACCTTCCCGATCTGCCGCAAAGCCGCCCTGCCTCCGTCCAATTCGGCAGCCGCCGCAGCCGCCAGCACGCCTTTGTCGAACAGGTATTCCGGCGCGGACACTTTTTTCAACCACTGCCTGACTTTGGCGTAATCCCTGTGGTCGGCATATATCATCGCCGCCGTCATCGCCGCCCTGCTCCTCTGCTCCTCCGTCCCCCTGCCGTATGCCTTTTCGGCATAGCCGTCGATAACGGAAGCACCTTCTTTCCGGTTTGCCGCCAATATTGCCGCCTGAATATACAGGTCTGCATTCGGATTGTGTTCCAACAGCACGTTCAAACGCGCATAGGCATCATCCGACCTGTGCAGGGAAACCAGATTCATGATTTCCATTTCCTGCCAGACGGTTGAAAGGTTTTTGGTGTCTGTCTGCTCGAAAAAGCCGTCGAGTATTTCGGGATATTTGCGTGCAGTCAGACGCAACGTCATTAAAGTGGGGGGCAGTATTTCCGTATCGAACTTCGCCAAACGCTGCAAAGCACCGATTGCCTTTTCCTTTTCGCGTCCCTGTACGCTGAACACCGCATCGGCAACCGCCGCTTCGGGCAGATGTTCATATTTCAACGCCGCGCGGCGGACGGCCTCCGATGCTTTTTGCGCCAAGCCGCCCTGCTGCACGGCGGCTTGCGCCAGCAGCAAAAATATCCTGCGTTTTTGCACATCGTCCGATTGCGCCAGCACTTCTTCCAATCCGTCAAGATGCTGATTTCCCCCTTCCCTCAATACGTTCCGTAGCCATCCCGCCCGTTTTTGCGCCTCACCCGGCACAGGCTCGATTTCACGCCATTTCTGATAAATCATTTCCGCCTGTTCAAACGCGTTCAGCGACACGGCCATTTCCAAGGCGCGTTCGGCGACTTCGGGGGATTTTGTGCGTTCCAACATCAGCATATAGCTTGCCAGAGCCGTTCCCGCCTGCCCTTTTTGCAAGGCGGTTTCGCCGCCCAGCAGCGTAAATATCCTGTTGACCCGTTCGCCCACTGCCGCAAGCCGTGCGCGTTCGTTTTTGATTTCTTCCTCGCTGTAACGCTGCTGCTTTCTGAAAACCTTTCCGACTTCCTTCGGCGGCTTCACATCAACCGTATCCCTGCCGGCGGCGGACACCTGTCCGACAAGCAGGGCTGCCGCGAGCACAGATAAAATGGTGAAACGGGCGGGTAACATAATCATCCTTTATCCGACATCCGTCCGAACCTCCAGACGGCATATTGAGCCTATAGACAAGGCATCACTTTATCACAAGCCAAACGGTTTGTAGATTTGCAAAACCCGCCAGAAGGCAGGGCTGCATTTTGGGATTGCGTAGGTTTGCCTGCATACGATGCAGGACAATCCTTGCCTTATCATTTGGTTTGACAGTTTAATTTATTGAACAAAAAGAAATTTATTTCATTCCGTCTATTTTTCGACATGATTCCGAAGCACAGCCGACGGCAAAATGCCGTCTGAAACGCAAATCCGCTTCAGACGGCATTCCCGACTCCGACGGGCTAAGGCAGGACGACTTCCACATTGTCAATCAGGCGCGTCGTCCCCAGACGGGCGGCGGCCAAGACCACCAGTTTCTTATCTCCCGCCCGAGCCACTTCGAGCGTATTGGCGCGGCGGATTTCGACATAATCGACCGTCCAGCCGTGTTCCGTCAGGGATTGGACGGCGCGTGTTTCCAAACCCGCATAATCCAAACCGCCCTGCGCCAAGGATTCGGCAACAGCCTTTAATTCGCGGTACAGGCGCGGTGCTTCGGCACGTTCCGCCGCACTCAAATACTGGTTGCGGCTGGAGAGTGCTAACCCGTCTTCCGCGCGCCCTGTATCGACAGGCACTATTTCAACATCAAAATTCAAATCCTCGACAAAACCTTTAATCACAGCGAGCTGCTGGTAATCCTTCTTACCAAAACAGGCGATGTCCGGGGAAACGATATGGAACAGTTTGGACACCACCGTCGCCACACCGCGAAAATGCCCCGGGCGGAATTTGCCGCACAATTCGTTTTGCAGATGGGGCGGTTCGACGTTGTAACGCTGTTCCACGTTCGGATAGAGTTCTTTCTCATCGGGCGCGAAAACAACGGCAACGCCTTCGGCGGCAAGTTTGTCCGCATCCTGCTGCAAAGTACGCGGATATTTGTCGAAATCCTCGCCCTGACCGAATTGCAGGCGGTTGACGAATATGCTGACAACAACGTTGTCGGCGCGTTTTTTGGCTTCGCGAACGAGGGCAAGATGCCCTTCATGCAGATTGCCCATGGTCGGCACAAATGCCACCTTTCCCGCATTTTTACGCCACGCGCGCAGTTCTCGAATGGTATGTATGATTTGCATAACGGTAATCCTTATCCTTCGGGCTTCCTGCCCGACAAAACGCGCCGATTATACGCGCCGCGCACGGCAAAACAAAATGCCGTCTGAAACGGCATTCAGACGGCATCGGCAGCAGACCTTGTTCAGTCTGCAAAAATATGTTCCGCAGCAGGGAAGGTTTTGGCTTTGACTTCGGCAACATACGCCCGAACCGCCGCCTGAATGCTGCTTTGCCCATGCATAAAGTTTTTGACGAATTTCGCCGTTTTGCCCGGGAAAATGCCCAGCATATCGTGCATCACCAAAACCTGACCGTCGCAATCGACACCCGCGCCGATGCCGATGGTCGGACAGGCAACAGTTTCAGTTACCTTTTTTGCCAGTTCCGCAGGAACACACTCCATCAGCACGACCGCCGCCCCCGCATCATCATGCGCCTTGGCATCGTTAAGCAACGCCTGCGCCTTACTTCCGCGACCCTGAACCTTGTATCCGCCGAAGGCAAACACGGATTGCGGGGTCAGACCGATGTGGGCACAGACCGGAATGCCGCGCATTTGCAGAAATTCAGTCGTTTCCGCCATCCACACGCCGCCTTCGAGTTTGACCATATGCGCGCCGGCCGCCATCAGTTCGGCGGCAGCGGCAAACGCCTGCTCCTTACTCTGCTGATATGCACCAAACGGCAAATCGCTGACAATCATCGCATTTTTTGCACCGCGTGCTACACATTCGGTGTGATAACACATATCGCTCAGGCTGACGGGCAGCGTCGATTTCCGCCCCTGAACCGCCATCCCCAAAGAATCGCCGACCAGCAGCATTTCCACGCCAGCATCGTCCATCAGCGCGGCAAAACTGGATTCGTAAGCGGTCAGCATAGCGATTTTCTCGCCGGCCGCCTTCATTTTTTGCAGTGTGTTCACAGTAATCATCAGATATTGTTACCCCGCCCTTTTCAGACGGCCTTTTTAGTTTGAAACGGGCTATTATAGTGAAATGCCCGCAGCCCTGCCACCGACCGTGCCGCAAATGCAAAACAGCCCGACTGTTTTATACAATCAGGCTGTCAAATCTGGTGCCGGCACCAAGAGTCGAACTCGGGACCCCCTGATTACAAGTCAGGTGCTCTACCAACTGAGCTATACCGGCTTACTGAAATGTTTTGCAACACCATCAGCAGAAATGGTGCCGGCACCAAGAGTCGAACTCGGGACCCCCTGATTACAAGTCAGGTGCTCTACCAACTGAGCTATACCGGCAAAGAAGGCGAATTATGCAGGCAACTTCACACTTTGGCAAGAAATTTGTTCGACCCCCTCATAAAAATACACTAAGTATCTTATTTAAAACAAAATTAATTTGAAACAGAACAAGCATCGGCATTCTGATAAAATATCCGCCTTTCAAACCGACCGTTCACACCGATGGCAAGACATCCCTACCGCCGCCTGCGTCCTGCAAAATCCGGCTTTCCCGAAGTCGGCATTTCCGAAGAAGGCAATATCCGTTCGCTTCACTTGGGCAGCGACACCATCCAAAGCTCGATGAACCTCGACCACCCGTCCGAGCTGGTGCTCTCTTACAGCCGCGCGATGATGGGCTGGCTGCTGCTTGCGGAACGCCTGCCGCAACATATCACCCAAATCGGCTTGGGCGGCGGTTCGTTTGCACGCTGGATAGACACCTACCTGCCCGACACGCGCCAAACTGCCGTAGATATCAACCCGCAGGTCATCGCCATTGCCCGCAGCCTGTTTGAGTTGCCTTTCGAGGGCGAGAAATTTGAAATTATCGAAGCAGACGGTGCGGAGTACATCAAAGTCTTCCGCCACAATACCGATGTGATTTTGGTGGACGGGTTCGACGGCGAACAAATCATCGATACGCTGGTTGAAGAACCGTTCTTCCGAGACTGCCGCAACGCGCTTTCTTCAGACGGCATATTCGTTACCAACTGGTGGAGCGGCGACAAACGCTACCAACGCTTCATCGAACGCCTGTTAAACGTCTTTGAAGGGCGCGTCTTGGAACTTCCTGCCGAAAGTCACGGCAATGTCGCGGTAATGGCATTCCAAAGCAGTCCCAAAGAGCAAAACATAGACAAACTCAAAAAACGTGCCGACAAACTGAGCAACGCATACGGATTGGACTTCCACCGCATGTTCGCCGACCTGAAAGCATCCAACCCCAACAACGGCAAGCATTTCCACCTTTAAGCAACTATCTTTACGGTTGCATCGGAATATGCAGAAAATCAAGAGGAAACCATTATGCTGAAACCCGAAACCATACACATACCCGGCCCTGCCGGCATTTTAGAAACCATCCATATCCCGTCCGAACAAGTACCGGCGCGCGGCGTTGCCGTCATCAACCACCCCAACCCCCTCCAAGGCGGGACGAACACCAACAAAGTCATCCAAACCGCCGCCAAAGCCTTAAGCAAACTCGGCTTCCACTGCTACCTGCCCAACCTTCGCGGCGTAGGCGGCAGCGGAGGCACACATGATTACGGACGCGGCGAAACGCAAGACTGCCTCGCCGTCATCGACTATGCCCGCGCCCAACATCCCGAAGCCCCGGAATTTGCCTTATCCGGCTTCTCCTTCGGCGGTTATGTCGCCACATTTGCCGCACAAGCGCGCACACCCGATTTATTGCTGCTCATCGGCGCGGCAGTCTGCCACTATACCGACCGCCCCGAGCCGTCCGCCGTTCCCGACGTTGCAAAAACGCTGATGATACACGGCGCGGAAGACGAAGTCGTCAAAATCGGGAAAGCATTGAAATGGGCAGAACCGCAAGATTTGCCCGTCATTACCATCGCCGGTTCCACGCATTTCTTTCACGGCAAACTCATCGTCCTGCGCGACACCATCCTCCGCTTCGCGCCCGTATGCCTGAACGGATAAAGCCCCTTTCAGACGGCATCGATAATATCAAACCCGTATCGGCGGCATCTGCCGATACGGGTTTGCATTCCCTCTCATTATAGGCAAAACCCACTGCAAAACACCCTTTCCCGACCCGACAAAGGGTCTGCAAACGCAATCTTTTTTGCCAAGAGCTTCAAAGGTTTCCGATAATCCTCGCTTCCCGCTTCAGACGGCACGGGATAGAGCGCGTCATTCAACAGCGGCATACCCAAGCCCATCATATGCACGCGCAACTGGTGTTTCTTGCCCGTATGCGGCGTGAGGCGGTAAAGGCTGAATTTCCCCCTGTTTTCAATCAGTTCGACCGTCGTGTGCGCATTCGGCACGCCTTCCGCCTCTTGCGTCGTAAAAAATTTTTCACCCCTTACCAAACGCGAAACCACATCGAGCGGATACAGCAAATCCGTCCTTGTCGGCGCAAGCGCCTCATACGTTTTCCATACCGTTTTGTTTTGAAACATCGTCTGATAGGCTCCGCGTGTGGCAGAATTGTGCGACAGCAGCATCACACCCGCCGTATCCTTGTCCAAGCGGTGCAGCGGCGTAATGTCTTCAACATTCAAATGCTGCAATTCAGGGCGCAGGCGCAGACGTGTAAGCAGCGTTTCCCTCAAAAAACGCCCGCTGGGGATGACGGGCAGAAAATGCGGTTTGTCCACGACAATCAAATGTTTATCAATATGCAAAATTTTTTCTTCAAACGGAATACACGGCTCATCCTCACTGCTGGTTTCCCGATAATAAAACATCGTCTTACCCGGCTCGAACAAAGTATATTCGTCCAACGCCGCACCATCCGAACCGACCACAAAACCGCTGTTCAACCGCCTGCGCCAATCGTCCGCGCCCACAAAAGGAAAGCGGATGCACAGAAAATGCAGCAGCGGCAGCCCGTAAAACTGCTTTTCATGCGGCAGCACCAAATAACTGGGTTTGACACCGTTCAACAACGGAAGAGGATTGTTGCGTTTTTTCATGCGGCGGATTGTAACCGTTTTTCACAAACTTTTCAGACGGCATATCAAAACATAATTGATAAAAACAAATATATCGTTTTTTTGATTTAAAAATTTATTTAGACAGAATTATCGGATATTCATTACCATTCTTAAATAAGAATTAATATCAATAATAGGAAATATGAAACGTATCTTTTTGTCCGCCTTGCCCGCCATCCTGACTTTATCCGCTTATGCCGACCTGCCCTTAACGATTGAAGACATAATAACCGACAAGGGCAAATGGAAACTTCCCTTACCTACCTGAACAGCGAAAACAGCCGCGCCGCACTTGCCGCACCGGTTTACATTCAAACTGGCGCAACCTCGTTTATCCCCATTCCGACCGAAATCCAAGAAAACGGCAGCAATACCGATATGCTCGTCGGCACGCTCGGTTTGCGCTACGGACTGACCGGCAATACCGACATTTACGGCAGCGGCAGCTATCTGTGGCACGAAGAACGCAAACTCGACGGCAACGGCAAAACCCGCAACAAACAGATGTCCGACATATCTGCCGGCATCAGCCATACCTTCCTCAAAGACGGCAAAAACCCCGCACTCATCGCTTTTCTCGAAAGCACGGTTTACGAAAAATCGCGCAACAAAGCCTCGTCGGGAAAATCGTGGCTCATCGGCGCCACCACCTACAAAGCCATAGATCCGATTGTCCTTTCCCTCACCGCCGCCTACCGTATCAACGGCAGCAAAACCCTTTCAGACGGCATCCGCTACAAATCGGGCAACTACCTGCTGCTCAACCCCAACATCTCATTTGCCGCCAACGACAGAATCAGCCTGACCGGAGGCATCCAATGGCTGGGCAGGCAGCCCGACCGGACGGACGGCAAACGGGAATCCTCCGGAAACACATCCACCTACGCCCATTTCGGCGCAGGTTTCGGTTTCACCAAAACCACGGCTTTAAACGCATCCGTACGTTTCAACGTTTCAGGGCAAAGCAGTTCCGAACTGAAATTTGGCGTACAGCATACATTTTAAGCAGGTTTTGATTTTCCAACCTTGTAATCCAAAGGAGTTATTATGAAAAAACAAATCACCGCAGCCGTAATGATGCTGTCTATGATTGCCCCCGCAATGGCAAACAGCTTGGACAATCAGGCATTTGAAGACCAAGTGTTCCACACGCGGGCAGATGAGCCGATGCAGTTGGCGGAGCTTTCTCAAAAGGAGATGAAGGAGACTGAGGGGGCTTGGGGACCGGTAGGTGCATTTATCGGAGGAGTCGGAGGCGGAATCGGATATATGATGAACCAGCAACTTAGCGGAAGCAGATTTTCTCCCACAGCATTCACTCTTGCCGTAGGGGCGGGAGCTTTTGGAGGGGCGACAGCAGGTCCGGCAGGGGTTGTATGGGGATTTAACCGATCTTTGGCAACAGGTATGGTTACGGGTGTTGCCCAACGATATGGTAAATAAATATATAAAAACAGCAATCAGCATAACCGCCATATCTATATTTTATCTTCTAACTCAAGAAAGCAGCGGCAAAACTGAAGAACCATCATATTTCTTGATGTTCATGTTTCTCAACTCGCTTTGGTTTGAAGAAAATAAAACAGTTATGGCTGCCGTTACGGCAATGATTGCCGCCCACCTTATATTTGTCACACTATCCGATTAATAAGCAAACAAAAAGGCTGCTTGGAAATTTCAGGCAGCCTTTCAGGAGGACTTTGATGAAACATTATCTCCTCCCTAAGAATTTGTTATGAAAAAACAAATCACCGCAGCCGTGATGATGCTGTCTATGATTGCCCTCGCAATGGCAAACGGCTTGGACAAAATGAATTAAGGACATTAGCTGTTTTTACAGAAATTTTTAAAATGGATGATTTGATTGTAGCTTTTTTAGGCTATTTATCAGGTAAATATAGCGAAGGGAAAATAAGCAGATTAGAAATATCCCTAACGGCAGGAAGTATTTTCTTTGCAGTATTCTTTATTCATGAACTGATAATTTTTATTGTTGATGGAAATAAGGAAAATCTTTGGAATTTTATTACTGAGATGATGAAAGATTTATTTTTATTTTCATGTTCTGTTTGTTTATTATTCTACTTCTTATTATTTATTGCGGAAACTATTGGGAAAACAATCAATAAAATTAAATAAGATATTTAAGCCGCTAAAACCATTTAAGTATTTTATCTTTTCTATGCGGCATTTATCTTGGAATTGAAATACTGCAATCGGACTGCCGTTACGGCAATGATTGCCGCCCACTTTATATTTGTCGCACTATCCGATTAATAAGCAAACAAAAAGGCTGCTTGGAAATTTCAGGCAGCCTTTCAGGAGGATTTTGATGGAACAAAAAAGGCGGTTTGCCGCTTCCCTGCTCCTCGCCGCCGCCCTGCCGCTTTGTGCACATTCTTTTCCCTTTGCGGAAGAAAACCCCATAGCCTACGGCAAAGTCAAAATACAAAGCTGGAAAGCGCAGCGGGATTTCAATATTGTAAAGCAGGATTTGGATTTTTCCTGCGGGGCGGCTTCGGTGGCGACGCTTTTGAACAATTTTTACGGGCAAACGCTGACGGAAGAAGAAGTGTTGAAAAAGCTGGATAAGGAGCAGATGCGCGCGTCGTTTGAGGATATGCGGCGCATTATGCCAGATTTGGGTTTTGAAGCGAAAGGCTATGCCCTGTCTTTCGAGCAGCTCGCGCAGTTGAAAATCCCCGTCATCGTGTATCTGAAATACCGTAAGGATGATCATTTCTCGGTATTGCGCGGTATAGATGGCAATACGGTTTTGCTTGTCGACCCGTCGCTGGGTCATGTTTCGATGAGCAGGGCGCAGTTTTTGGATGCTTGGCAAACCCGTGAGGGAAATTTGGCAGGTAAGATTTTGGCTGTCGTACCGAAAAAAGCCGAGACAATTTCAAATAAATTGTTTTTCACACATCATCCCAAGCGGCAGACGGAGTTTGCAGTCGAACAAATCAGGCAAGCACGTGCAGAGTAAGTCAAATGCCGTCTGAAAACTGTTTCAGACGGCATTTTTACCCGTCCGCAAACCACCCCCAACCTCACAAGCCCTTAAAAATCCGCTATAATCGCCCGCAATTTGATTTAAGCATTTTTACTTGAAATGGCACAAAAAATCCAATCCGTCAAAGGTATGAACGACCTTCTGCCTGTCGAACAAAAAGATTTCAAACTGACGGCTGCGTTTTGGCAGGCGTTTGAAGATACGGTAAACCGCTGGACACGCGCTTACGGTTATCGGCAAATCCGTACGCCGATTGTCGAGCAAACCGGTTTGTTTGTCCGCTCCATCGGCGAGGAAACCGATGTGGTCGGCAAGGAAATGTACACCTTCTCCGATTCAAACGATTCTTTGAGTTTGAGCCTGCGTCCTGAAGGTACGGCTTCTTGTCTGCGTGCAGTGGTCGAACACAACCTTCTGTACAACAGCCCGCAAAAGCTGTGGTATATGGGGCCGATGTTCCGCCGCGAGCGTCCGCAAAAAGGCCGTTATCGTCAGTTCCATCAGGTCGGTATCGAGGCTTTGGGTTTTGAAGGGCCGGATATTGATGCGGAAATCATCGCGATGTCTGCCGACTTATGGGAAAAATTGGGTATTCGCGAATACCTGACTTTGGAAATCAACAGCTTGGGCAACCGTGAGGAACGCGCGGCACACCGTGCGGCATTGGTTGAATATTTGACCCGCTATGAAGCGCAACTGGATGAAGACAGTAAACGCCGTCTGAAAACCAATCCTTTGCGCGTTTTGGATACGAAAAACCCTGATTTACAGGAAATCTGTAATGCCGCGCCGCGTTTGGTGGATTACTTGGGTGAGGCTTCGCAAAACCACTATGCACGCTTCAAGGCGATGTTGGACGGTTTGGGTATTCAATATGTTGAAAATCCGCGCTTGGTACGCGGTTTGGATTATTACAATCAAACAGTTTTTGAGTGGACGACCGACAAACTCGGCGCGCAAGCGACTGTGTGCGGCGGCGGCCGTTACGACGGTTTGATTGAGGAACTTGGCGGTAAGCCTGCGCCGTCTATCGGCTTTGCAATGGGTATCGAGCGGCTGCTGCTTTTGGTGGGCGAATACGGCTCGCTGGAAGTAAACGCCGCGCCTGATGTCTATGCAATGCACCAAGGCGAAGGTGCGGACTTGCAGGTGATGAAATACGCGCAAGCCTTGCGCGCGCAAGGTTTCAATGTGATGCAGCATTCCGGCTATCAAAGCCTGAAAGCGCAAATGAAAAAAGCCGACAACAGCGGCGCGCGCTTTGCCCTGATTGTGGCTCAGGATGAGCTGGCAAACGGTACGGTTACCCTGAAAGATATGCAGGGCAAACACGGTCAGCAAACCGTCTCCGCCGCTGATTTGACAAACACTTTACAACAATGGAAGAACGCATAAATGGCAGCCCATCTCGAAGAACAACAAGAGTTAGACAACTTTAAATATTTTTGGAAAACCACGGGCAAATGGCTGTTTGCCCTGCTGATTTTGGCGGCACTCGGCTACTTGGGATACACGGTTTACCAAAACCGTGCGGCTTCCCAAAATCAGGAAGCGGCGGCGGTGCTGGCAAACATCGTGGAAAAGGCGCAAAACAAAGCCCCGCAAAGCGAAATCAATGCCGAATTGACCAAGCTCCAACAAAGCTACCCCCATTCCATTTCCGCCGCCCAAGCCACGCTGATGGCGGCAGCAACCGAATTTGACGCGCAGCGTTACGATGTTGCCGAAGGTCATTTGAAATGGGTATTGTCCAACCAAAAAGACAGCCTGATTCAAGCGTTGGCGGCGCAGCGTCTGGGCGTTGTGTTGTTGCAACAAAAAAAATACGATGCCGCGCTTGCCGCGCTCGACACGCCGGTTGAAGCGGACTTCGCCCCCCTGCTGATGGAAACCAAAGGCGATGTTTATGCCGCACAGGGAAAAAACCAAGAAGCCTTAAAAAACTACGGACAGGCTTTGGAAAAAATGTCTCAAGATTCTGTCGGTCGCGAATTGGTTCAAATGAAACTCGATTCGCTGAAATAAATGCCGTCTGAAATGCCACCCTCTCTTCAGACGGCATTTCAGACAACCCCATCCTACGGTAATTCCCGTAAAACCATCCGCCGTGTCCCAACGGACACCTGCTCGTGTTCAGTTCTCCCGAACGGCACTTGACACAGAAAGACCCAATGATGAAACCCACCATCGCGCTTGTCGGCCGTCCCAATGTCGGCAAATCCACCTTGTTCAACCGTTTGACGCGCACCAAAGACGCGCTCGTGCATGACCTGCCCGGCCTGACCCGAGACCGCCATTACGGTCATGGCAAAGTCGGCAGCAAACCTTATTTGGTCATCGATACCGGCGGTTTTGAGCCGGTTGTGGACAGCGGCATTTTGCACGAAATGGCAAAACAAACCTTGCAGGCTGTCGATGAAGCCGATGCGGTTGTGTTTTTGGTGGACGGTCGTACCGGCCTGACCCCGCAAGACAAGATTATTGCCGACCGTTTGCGCCAAAGTCCGCGCCCTGTTTATTTGGCGGTGAATAAAGGCGAGGGCGGCAATAGGGCCGTGCTTGCCGCCGAGTTCTACGAACTTGCTTTGGGCGACCCTTATGTTATTTCAGGTGCGCACGGCGACGGCGTGTATTATCTGATTGAAGATATTTTGGAAACCTTCCCAGAGCCGGAAGCCGAAGAAGCCGATGCAAAACATCCTGTTTTTGCCGTTATCGGTCGTCCGAATGTCGGCAAATCGACCTTGGTAAACGCCATTCTCGGCGAAGAGCGCGTGATTGCCTTCGATATGGCAGGTACGACACGCGACAGCATCCACATTGATTTTGAACGTAAAGGCAAACCGTTTACCATCATCGATACCGCAGGTGTGCGCCGTCGCGGCAAAGTGGATGAAGCAGTAGAAAAATTCTCCGTTATCAAAGCGATGCAGGCGGTTGAAGCGGCAAACGTCGCTGTTTTGGTATTGGACGCGCAGCAGGACATCGCCGACCAAGATGCGACGATTGCCGGTTTCGCCTTGGAAGCAGGGCGCGCGCTGGTGGTTGCCGTCAACAAATGGGACGGCATCAGTGAAGAGCGGCGCGAACAGATCAAACGCGACATTTCCCGCAAACTGTATTTCCTCGATTTTGCCAAGTTCCACTTTATTTCCGCGTTGAAAGAACGCGGTATAGACGGTTTGTTCGACAGCATTCAGGCTGCCTACAACGCGGCGATGATTAAGATGCCGACGCCGAAAATCACGCGCGTATTGCAAACCGCCGTCGAACGCCAACAGCCGCCGCGTGCCGGCTTGGTGCGTCCGAAAATGCGTTATGCCCACCAGGGCGGCATGAATCCGCCGGTGATTGTGGTGCACGGCAATTCGCTGCACGCGATTTCCGACAGCTATACGCGCTATCTGACCCAAACGTTCCGCAAAGCCTTCAATCTGCAAGGTACGCCGTTGCGGATTCAATACAATGTTTCGGAAAACCCGTATGAAAACGCCGACGACAAGCCGAAGAAAAAACCGTTGCGCCGCGTCAGCTTGAGCAACCGTATTGAGAAACGTGAAGGCCGCAAGGAAGAGAAAAACCGTTTTAAAAAGAAAACCAAAGTCAGTGTGAAAAAACAATTCAGCAAATAATTCCCGACATTTCAAACAACAGGAAACATTATGTGGTTCAAGCAGATTAGTTTTTATCCGCTCAACAAAGAAAAGCTGCCTGAGGCGGACGTACTTGCCGACAAACTTGCTGAAGCTGAATTTACCCATTGCCAAGGCTTAGACTGGTTCAGCGAAGGCTTTACCGCACCGGTTTCATTCTCCCCGGAACTCGTTTTCCCTGCCGACTTTACCTTGCGCGTCGCCCTGAAAAAAGAGGAAAAAGTCCTGCCTGCCGGCGTCATCCGCGATATTTTGGAAGAGAAGGTAGCGGAAATCCAAAACAATGAAGCCCGCAATGTCGGTCGCAAAGAAAAACAAGAGCTTAAAGAGCAAATTACAGACGACCTGCTGCCCCGAGCGTTTACCCGCAGCAGCCGTACAGAAGCGGTGTTTAACACTCGCCACAGCTACCTGCTCGTCAATAACGCGGCTTCCGCCAAAGCAGAAAACATCCTGACCAAGCTGCGCGAAGCCTTGGGCGGTTTGGAAGCCTCGCTGCCGAATACCAAACAATCGCCCTCTTCCCTGATGACCGGCTGGCTGTTGCAAGGGCATTGCGAAGGCGGTTTTGAATTAGACAGCGATTGCGAACTCAAAGGTACGGGCGATATTGTTCCCATCGTCAAAGTATCCAAACAAGATTTAACCGCCGACGAAGTGGTTCAACACGTCAAAAACGGCAAAACCGTAACCCAGCTCGGTTTGGTTTGGCGCGAACAAATCGCCTTTATCCTCACTCAAGACTTCACACTCAAGCGCATCCAATACCTCGACGTATTGCAGGAAGAAGCCGAAAGCAACGGTGACGATGCCGCCAGTCTTGCCTTCGCCTCGCAAATCCTGATGGCGGAATCCGTCAGCACCATGTTGGAAGAGCTGGTTTCCTATTTGGGCGGCTGGCAAGATTGATTTTTCAGACGGCTTTTACACGACAAAATACCGTCAACCAAAATCCAATGGAATAACCCTTATGCTTAAACATCTCGCATTCCTACTGCCCGCCATGATGTTCGCCCTCCCCACTTCGGCCGCCGTCCTGACTTCCTATCAAGAACCCGGCTGCACCTACGACGGCGATGTCGGCAAAGACGGTAAACCCGCCGGCAAAGGCACATGGCGCTGCCAAGACGGGCGCAACTATACCGGTTCGTTTAAAAACGGCAAGTTCGACGGACAAGGCGTTTATACCGTTGCCGCCAACCGCGAAATATTTATCGAGCCGTTCAATTCCGACAGTACCAAATTCCGCAACATGGTACTCTCGGGCATATTTAAAAAAGGTTTGGCACACGGCAGATTTACCGTCTCGCAAAACGGCGAAACCCTCTTCATTATGAAATGCGAAAACGGCATGATTAAAGAAGTGAAACTGCCCAAAAACAAATAAGCCCCGTTTTCAGACGGCATCCCCGAATGCTTTGTCCGAACATCAAAAGAAACAAGGAAAACATTATGAGCATCAAGTCCGACAAATGGATACGCCGCATGAGCGAAGAATTCGGCATGATTGATCCCTTCGAGCCGAATCAAATCAAAGAAGCCGACGGCAAACGCATCATCTCCTACGGCACGTCCAGCTACGGCTACGATATCCGCTGCGCCAATGAATTTAAAATTTTTACCAACATCAACAGCACCATCGTCGATCCCAAAAACTTCGATCCCAAAAACTTCGTTACCGTCGAAGACGACTGCTGCATCATCCCGCCCAATTCCTTCGCACTGGCGCGCACGGTCGAATATTTCCGCATCCCGCGCAACGTCCTGACCGTCTGCTTGGGCAAATCCACCTACGCCCGCTGCGGCATTATCGTCAACGTTACCCCGTTCGAACCGGAATGGGAAGGCTACGTTACCCTCGAATTTTCCAACACCACCCCCCTGCCCGCCAAAATCTACGCCGGCGAAGGTGTGGCGCAAGTCCTCTTCTTCGAGAGCGACGAAATCTGCGAAACTTCCTACAAAGACCGCAACGGCAAATACATGGGGCAAACCGGCGTAACCCTGCCCAAAGCCTGAAATACAAAATGCCGTCTGAACCCTTATCGTCGGGTTTCAGACGGCATTTACCGTTCACCTCAAATCAGAACTGAACCGTCCCATTGACGCTGATGCTGATTTCCTCCACACCAGGCGCGGCGGAATCCGCACCCTCCATATTGACGCTTGCCGCCATCGGCATCGCGCGCAACATTTTCGCCCGCACCGCTTCGCCACCCGCGATATGGCTGCCGATGTGTCCCAAATTCAATTTGACGATTTTATAACCGGACGCACCCAAAACGCCCGCCAACTTTTCGGCACGCGCCTTGAAACGCAAAATAGCATCTTTACTGACCTGATCGATGACCTCGTTTCGGCGTTCGCGCGACACATGGAAATCCGTATATTCCAATGCGGCATCTGCCTGAACATCGGCAATAAAACGGTTTAACTCATCAAAATCCCTACCCTCGACCTTAAATTCCGCACGTTCCTCCCAGCCCGTTTGGATACGCTTACCGTTGGTATACTGGTAGCGCGGCATCGCACTTCGGGAAACCAATTCGATTTTAAAGCTGCCGTTTTTCGATTTTCTGTTAAAACTGTTGAATTTTTTAACAAACCCGGCATTGACGGCAGTTTTGTCCCGCCCTTCCGCCATCACTTGGAAACGCGCGGACATTGTATCCTGAACCACCTCGATACCCGCCGATTCGGAAAATTCGACAATATTGTAATTCAATGCCTCAGCCGCCGCCGGAAAAGATACCGTCAACAGGGAAGCCGCCAAAACAAGACGCAACATATCCGCCTCCTTACCGATAAAACTGCCAATCTAACACACCGGCGCGCCAAATTGCATTGGCGCGAGGCAATTATTTCAGACCCGCGTTTTTATTCCTGCCGCCCCGCAAACCCGTTATCGGCAGGCAGCCGCCAAATCCGATGCGAAAACGCCGGCAAAATAGATTAAAATCACACAATATCCAACCATTCGGATGAACATATGACACATACCGTCCACCTGCATTTGGAAGAAACCGACAACTTGGCGTTACAACGCCTGTGCGGTTCTTTCGACAGCAACCTCGATTCGCTCGCCAAAGCACTCGATATCCACATCAGCCGCCGTTTCGAGCATTTCACCCTCAACGGCGCATTTGCACACGCCGGCAAACGCGCCCTGCTCAAACTCTTGGAAACGGCGCAGACGCGCGATTTGGACGACAACGACATCAGGCTTGCCGCCGTCGAAGCCCAAACCGAAGATGCCGGGCATCAGGAAAACAACCATGACCACGCCTATTATTTCCGCACCAAACGCGGCAGCATCGGCGGCAGGACACCCAGGCAGAACGGCTATATCCGCGCCCTGCTCAACCACGACATCGTATTCGGTCTGGGGCCCGCAGGCACGGGCAAAACCTATCTCGCCGTCGCCGCCGCCGTCGATGCGATGGAAAAACACCAAATCGAACGCATCATTTTAGTGCGCCCCGCCGTCGAAGCCGGCGAGAAACTCGGTTTTCTGCCCGGCGACCTGACCCAGAAAGTCGATCCCTACCTCCGTCCGCTTTATGATGCCCTCTATGACCTGATGGGCTTCGACCGTGTAACCAAGCTGATTGAAAAAGGTCTGATTGAAATCGCCCCGCTCGCCTATATGCGCGGCAGGACGCTCAACGGCGCATACATCATCCTCGACGAAGCGCAAAATACCACGCCCGAACAAATGAAAATGTTCCTGACCCGCATCGGCTTCGGCGCGAAAGCCGTCATTACCGGCGACACCAGCCAGATTGACCTGCCCAAAAACATCAAATCAGGATTGAAAGACGCGCGTGAGAAACTGCACGGCGTGGAAGGGCTGTATTTCCATACCTTTACCGGCGAAGACGTTGTCCGGCATCCTCTGGTGCAAAAAATCGTCGAAGCCTACGAATCGGCAGAACACGACTGACACTCCAATGCCGTCTGAAACCCGATGCACGGAAAATCAGGCAGAAAAAACGGATACGGAAGCCAAGCTCCGTATCCGTTTCTTTATCCGTCCAACCGATACATCAATCGAATTTTCTGCATCGGATTGCCTCATCTCCGCAAAACATTGCCGAAGTTTCGCGGTTGCACGCCTGACGCACTTTCTGCCGCGCCACGCCTTCATTCCGATCGCTTGCCTCAAACGTCTTTTGAAAAGGCGTAACGCTGCATACATACATGGTGGGATTTGAACCGAAAAAATCGATTTTGACGGTATTGCCGCCGCTTTCCAATACGGCGACACGGTGTTCCAACTGCGCCAGACGTGCTTCCAAATCGCTGATTCTGTCGGCAAATGCAGGCATGGCGGCACACGCGGTCAAAATGCCCAAAATACATTTTTTCATCAATTTTTCCTTGTTGCTTGAACCCTGCCCACCCGGACATCCTTTTTCCGGGCGGCAGGGTCAGACTTTATTTGCGGAGATAAAGTCCCTTACAAATCAGTGCAATACATGGAACGGTACTTTATGCTTCATCCCATGTGTTGAAACTTCATTGTTCCTTGTCTGTTGACCCTTATTCCCAATCCGTTCCCACAACCTTCGGCTTGGGTTTGCGCCTGCGACGGCGGCGTTTTTTCGCCTGTCCTTCGTTTTTTTCGTGTCGGGCGGCGGCTTCGTTTTTGGTCATCTCCGACCGCTGTTCCGCCGATGCCGTCTGAAACGCCGTCCACCACTCGGCAAGTGCGCGGTCCGCATTGCCGGTTTCGGCGCGCAAGAGCAGGAAATCATAGGCGGCACGGAAACGCGCCTGTGCAAACAGTTTGTGCGGACGTGTGCCTTTGCGGTTTTCAAACTGCGGCTGGAACATCCAAATTTCGCGCATCGTGGCGGAAAAGCGTTGCGGCACGCCCCAACCGCGTTCGACGGTTTCGCGCATCGTATTGATTGCATCGGACAGGGCGGGCGCGGGTTTCAAACCCTGTTGCAGATTGCTTTTCCAATGGCGGGCCAACTCGGGCCACATTAACGCCGCCAACACAAAGCCGACCGAAACCGATTTGTCGGCACGCAGCCGCTCATCGGTATTTTTCAAGGCAAGCACCGTCATTTTTCCGGCGATGCCGTCTGAAACGCGCAAGGCATTGAGCAGCGGATGGATGTCGTCCGGTATGTCAAATCCGTTCAAACGTTTCAGACACTCGCGCGCGTGCCCTGAAAACAGCAGTTTCATGATTTCGTCAAACAGCCGCGCTACCGGTTCGTGCTTCAGACGGCATATCGATTCGGCAATCGGTGCGGCGGTTTCTTCCGACAGCTCAAAGCCCAATTTGCCCGACAGGCGGATGGCGCGCAAAATCCTGACAGGGTCTTCCTGATAGCGTTCGGCGGCATCGCCAATCATAACCAGCCTGCGGGCGGCAACATCGGCAATCCCGTTGTGGAAATCCAAAATTTCTTCTTTTTCAGGATCGTAATACAAGGCATTGCAGGTAAAATCGCGCCGCATCGCATCTTCTTCGATGCTGCCGTAGGTGTTGTCCTTCATGATTCTGCCGCGCGCGTTCTGATGAACCTTCGCACCGCCCCGGAAAGTCGTTACCTCTATGGTTTCCGCGCCGTTCATAACGTGGACGATTTGAAAACGCCTGCCGATGATGCGGCTGCGGCGGAAGAGTTTGTGCACCTGTTCGGGCGTGGCATCGGTTGCGACATCGAAATCCTTGGGTTCGATGCCGAGCAGCAGGTCCCTGACCGCGCCGCCGACCACATAAGCCTGAAACCCTGCCCCTTTCAGGCGGCGTATGACGTTTTCGGCGGCAAAGCTCAACATTTCGGCACGGATGTTGTGTCTTTCGGCAGGAATGATCGTTTTACTTTCCGCTTTTTTACTGCTCCGACCGGAAGGCAGCATCTTATTTAACCATTTTTTCAGCATAATATTCTGACCCGAAGAGCGGCATCTCCACGGGCAACCGTGTTCAGACGGCATCGGGCGCAGGTTTGCAAGATGCCGTAACCATAAACAAAAGGCGTAGAAACTACGCCGTCCGAATCACGCCGCCCTCGCGGCGGCAACGCGTCATTATAACAGATTGCCCTCCAAAAAAATCAGACCCTGCTTTTGTGGCAGAGTCTGAAATTTGATGCGCCTTCTCCGATTGGGAACATTCCCGTCGTACAAACAGGCAAATGTTTCAACACACAGGACGACACATAAAGTACCGCCCTATGTGTTGCCCTGATTTGGAAGGGGTTACGCCCCCTCCCAAATAAGGTCTGATTCTACCGCCCTAAAAGGCGGGGTTTCAACCGAAAAGGAAATACGATGAAGAAACAGAAATCACATTCAAACGGCGTTCCGCCGCCTCTACGCGGCTTCCCAGTAGTCGATATAAAGCTGCAATTCGAGATTATTCCGCCATTCGTTGGCAACGGGGCGGTACACTGTGCGGATGTATTCGGGGATGTCTTCTCTGCACCGCCAGAACATCGCTTCAAATTCGCAGCCGTCTTTTTGCAGCCACGCTTTTTTGTGTTTGCCTTCCGCGCCCAACGGCTGCTGGCGGACGACGTGGAACTCGTCGGTAAAGCTCGGCGGCGCGAAGCCCTGCCCCCAAACGTGGCGGGCGAGGTTTTGCGCCTGTTCCAACGTGATGTCGTGTGCAGGCAGGCTGCCGTCGGTGATGAAGGTTTGCGACAAATCGTCTTCGCATACCATTTCGCGCACGGCTTCTTCAAAGGCCGTCTGAAACGCGGGGATATTGTGTTCAAATATGCTCAAGCCCGCCGCCATCGCGTGTCCGCCGAATTTCAAAATCAAATCGGGATGGCGTTTGGACACCAAGTCCAAAGCATCGCGCAGGTGTAGATTGGGAATGGAACGCCCCGAACCGCGCACTTCGCCGTTGTCGGCAGGCGCAAACACGATGGTCGGACGATAAAAACGGTCTTTGAGGCGGCTGGCAACGATGCCGACCACGCCTTGATGAAAGTCGTCGCGATACGCCACCAAAGTCGTCTGACCTGAAGGCAGGGTTTCAGGAAAAGCATTCAGCGCGTCTTGCAGCATAGACTGCTCGATTTCGCGGCGTTCGATATTAAGGTTGTTTAACTGAGCCGCCAGTTCCTGCGCTTCGGCATCATCTCGCGCCAACAGGCAGGCAATGCCGACCGACATATCGTCCAGCCGTCCGGCCGCATTGATGCGCGGCCCCAGCGCAAAGCCCATATCAAACGGCTGAGCCTTGCGCCAATCCCGTCGCGCCACTTCAAACAAGGCGCGGATACCGGGGCGCATTTTGCCCGAACGCATCCGTTTCAAACCTTGCGACACGAGGATACGGTTGTTGTGATCGAGGGAGACGACGTCGGCAACGGTACCGAGTGCGACCAAATCCAAAAGGTCGCCCAGATTCGGCTCTTTGATGCCGTCTGAAAAATAATCGCGGCGGCGCAATTCGGCACGCAACGCCGTCAGCACATAAAAAATCACGCCCACGCCCGCCAAGCTTTTGCTTTGGAAACCGCAACCTTTTTGGTTCGGATTGACGATGATGCAGTCGGGCACGGTCTCGGCAGGCAAATGGTGGTCGGTTACAATCACATCCAAACCCAGAGCCTGCGCGCGCGCCACGCCTGCGATGCTGGCAATGCCGTTATCGACCGTAATCAGCAAATCCACGCCTTGCTCTGCCGCGATTTCAGCCAGCTCGGGCGTTAAGCCGTAGCCGTGTTCGAAACGGTTGGGCACGAGAAAATCCACTTTCGCCCCCATCGCCGCCAAACCGCTCATACCGACGGAACACGCCGTCGCGCCGTCGGCATCGTAGTCGGCGACAATCAGGATTTTTTCCTTGCGTTCAACCGCATCCGCCAAACGGCCGGCGGCGGCTTCGCAGTTTGTCAGCGTTTGATAAGGCAGGAGGGAAGCGAGTTTGTCGTCCAATTCGGCAGGACTTTGCACACCGCGCGAGGCACAAAGCCGGGCGATTAAAGGATCGGCGCCGGCGGCGAGCAAATGATTAAAAACGTTGGTATTGACGAATCGGGTTTGGATTTTGACGGACATAGCGCGGGGTTTTACAGTGCGGGTGTGCTTGAAATGCCGTCTGAAGGCTTTTCAGACGGCATTACCGTTCATTTGTCTGAGGAATTCGAGACTGCAATCAACGCCGCGATAGGCAAGGCCAGCACCGCGCCCGCCGCATCCAGTATCAGCAAGGGGGGTGTATATAAAATATTTCCAAACAGCTTGAGTTTGTCGGTATATTTTCCCTCAACCATAAAATAAATCTCGACAGGCACACTTTGCTCAAAATGGTAATCGGCGTTCAGTTTTTGCGGTGTGGCGTAGTATTTGCCTTTGGCGGATACGCAGCGCGTGTAAATGGTCTGATTGTCGAGTTTGACCGCTTTAAACTCAAGCTGTTTCAGCTTGGCGATGTCGTCAGGCCTGTCGGTATCGTAGCGCAGGCAAAGGCCTCCGGTACTGAAATTCTGGCTGCCGGGCGCTTCGAGTTTGACCGGCAGGGCTTGGTGGCGGGCATAGCTCGGGGTATCCTCAACTATTTGGAAGGGCTTGTCCAACCCGGCCTTCAAAATGCCCGTCAGCTTCGCCGAATCTTCAGGATTGACGACGAACCAGTATTTCCCGCCCATCATCACCAGGCTGCCCTTTTCCAATTGGGCATTGTCTTCGGCAACCACACCGAAGGCGCGGATTTGGTCTTTGTCAACGTGTTTGCGGGTGATTGTTTCGCTGACCGGGTTGTTCATTCCCCACAACATCAACGTACAGCCGTTCAGCATCAAGGTTGCCGCCAAAACAGCGGCGGTCGTTTTACGGAACAACATTTTATCCTCCAATCAGAATGACGGCGGATGCCGTCTGAAAATATGCCTAAATTTCCTCGTCCCCGTTTTCCATCACGGTTTTCAATTCTTGAAACAGGGCGCGGAAATTTTTCGGCGGTTTGTTTTGCTCCTGCTCTTTTTTGGTATTGCGGATGAGCGTCCTCAGCTTGCCCGCGTCCGCATGCGGAAAATCCGACATAAACTGCGTCAGCGCGCCGTCGTCTGCCAACAGCCGTACGCGCGTCTGTTCCACACGTTGCAAAAAGGCATTGTGCGCCGCATCGTCGCCGCGCAGCTTGGCAAGAAACGCCTCGATGGGCGCGGGATCGGTATCGCGCATCAGCCTGCCGATAAATTGTGCCTGGCGTTTGAGCGCGCCGTTGGATGTGATTTTTTTATAGGCGGTTACCGCCTCGTACAAATCCGCATCCAAACCGATTTTTTTCAGCGTATCGTTTGAGAGCTTGGTCAACGCCATGCCCAAATCCTGCAAATCGTTCATTTGCTTTTTCATTTGGGTTTTGCTGACCCATTCATCTTCTTGTTCAAACATCTTGGTTCTCAAATTTTATCCGATAGGCGCATTTTAACAGAATGATTCCGCGTTCAGACGGCATTTTTCCCCATATGCCTTTTAACTGGTACTTTTGCCCCTGTCGGCCGAAACGGTTAAAATGCCGCAACGCTCCACCAAGAAAGATTTTTATGCTGTTCAACCACACCGCCTCCGAACTCCTCGACCTCTGCCACCGCACGCTCGACTTGGCAAAAGCGACGGGCGCAACCGCCGCCGAAGCCGATTTCAGCGAATCATTGGGACAAAGCGTCAGCGTGCGGCTGGGCGAAATCGAACAAATCGAGTTCCAGCAGGACAAGTCGCTGGACATTACCGTTTACGTCGGCAAACGCAAAGGCCGCGCCAGCACTGCCGACTTCTCCGAAAAAGCCCTGCAAGACACCGTCAAAGCCGCCATCGACATCGCCCGCTACACTGCCGAAGACGATTGCGCAGGTTTGGCAGACGCTTCGCTTATGGCGCAACACATCGGCGACCTCGACCGTTACCACGAATGGGATTTAAGCCCGGAAGCCGCCGTCGAGTTGGCAAAACAATGCGAACAAGCCGCTCTGAACGAGGATGAGCGCATCGAAAACTCCGAAGGGGCAGCGGTACAAACCGGACATTACCAATACGTTTACGGCAACACCCACGGTTTTGCCGCACACCAGCAAGGCACACGCCACAGCATTTCATGCAGCGTCGTTGCCGCCGACGAAAACGGCATGCAGCGGGACTACTGGTACGATTCCTCCTGCCGACATCAAGACATGGACAGCCCGACGCAAATCGGTCAAACCGCCGCCGAACGTACCTTGCGTCGTTTGAACAGCCGCAGCATTCCGACTGGAAGCTACCCCGTCCTATTCGATGCGACCGTTTCGGGAGGTCTGATCGGACACCTAGTCGGCGCACTGTCCGGCGGCTCGCTCTACCGCCAAAGCAGCTTCCTGATTAACAGCATAGGCAAACAGGTTCTGCCCGATTTCCTCAGCCTGCGCGAAGAGCCGCATATTCCCCGCGCCTTCGGCAGCACCTATTTTGATTCCGAAGGCGTCGCCACGCGGCCGCGTTTCGTTATCCGCGACGGCATTGTCGAAAGCTATTTCCTCAGCAGTTATAGCGCGAGAAAACTCGGTATGCAGACCACGGGCAACGCCGGCGGCGCGCACAACCTTTATTTGAACCATACGCACGAAACGCAATCAGACCTGCTGAAAGAAATGGGCACAGGATTATTGGTAACCGAGCTCATGGGACAAGGCGTAAACGCCATTACCGGCGACTACTCGCGCGGTGCGGCGGGTTTTTGGGTGGAAAACGGCATCATTGCCTACCCCGTCCATGAAATTACCGTTGCCGGCCGCTTGCAGGATATGTACCGCGACATCGTCGGCGTAGCGGATGACGCTTTGCGCCGCTCTTCCAACAAAATCGGTTCTATCCTGATTGCGGGGATGACGGTTGCCGGAAGCTGAACGCCCTGCCGATGCCGTCTGAAGACCAAGGCGGCACATTTTGCCCCGTGCCTGTCCGTTTGCCGTTTTATGCCGCACCGCCTTTTGCCGGCAACATTGCACATTTTTTCATCAGTATTGATTTTCCCTTATCCGTCAAAATACTAAGCCACTTGTCCACAACAGGGTACACACAAGTTCAGGATAAGGCGTGCGGGTATTGAGGATTTTTCCGCAACCGGCTTCAGACGGCATTTTGCCGTCGGGCGGGATGGGCACGCCCAATCCGCAGGAGTTTCCCGGTTTGCCGTCCGATGCCGTCTGAAGCCGACTCCGCGCCGAACGGACCGCCTGACCCGCCGCCCGCAAAACGGCAGACAAAAACGGCGGGACATTTCCTGTCCCGCCGTTTTCAAATATACGTTTGACCGTACATCAGGAATTAAGCTGCCTGAATGTTGGCGGCCTGTTTGCCTTTAGGGCCGGTGGTTACGTCGAAAGAGACGCGTTGGCCTTCTTTCAGGGTTTTGAAACCTTCCATATTGATCGCTGAGAAGTGTGCGAACAAATCTTCGCCGCCTTCGTCAGGAGTGATGAAACCAAAACCTTTAGCGTCGTTAAACCATTTTACGATACCGGTTGCCATTAGAAACTTCCTATACTTAAAAATTAACAAAATCAGCAAAATAAGGCATACAGCAAACTTAAACGTTCAGCGTTTCTCACCAGCTTTATATACTTGGTCGAGTGCCGGCTTCTGCTTAACCGTCTTTTTACATTTGTTAAGACAAAACGTCAAGCTATGTTTTCAAAAAAGTGGGAAAATAGGCAAAAGTACCGAAAATACAACAAAAATGCCGTCTGAACGCGGCTTTCAAATGGGACACGCTATGACCGCGCAACACCAATCCGACACGCTTTTGCACCGCCTGAACACCCTGCCGCCGAAACGTTACGGCGTATTTTTATTGAACGACGATTACACCACGATGGAATTTGTCGTTGAAATCCTGACCGAAATCTTTATGCTCGGGCAGGAACAGGCGGTGGCGGTGATGCTCTTGGTTCATCACGAAGGCAAAGGCTTGTGCGGCACTTACACACGAGACATCGCCCAAACCAAACAACAACAAGTCATGCAACGGGCAAAAGCCGAAGGGCATCCGCTGCAATGTATTGTCGAGGAGATTTAATATGCTTTCCCCCGAATTGGAACAGATTTTGCAGCAGCTTTACCGCGAGGCGCGTAAGGCTCATTATGAATTTATCAGCCTCGAACATCTGCTTTTGGTACTCATCGAAGAAGATGCCGCCGTCCCCAACGTCCTCAAGCTCTGCGGTGCGGATTTGAAAGTGGTGTCCGAACAACTCGCCGCCAGCGTTGCCGAAAACACCCCCCTGATTCCAGACCACCTTTTAGACACGGTCGAAACCCAGCCCACGCTCGGCTTCCAACGCGTCATCCAACGGGCGATGGTGCATACCCAATCAGCAGGCAAAGGCTTGGTTGAGCCTTTGGACGTTTTGGTCGCGCTGATGAGCGAAACCGACAGCCACGCCGTTTATTTTTTGGGCTTGCAATCGGTTACGCGTTTTGAAGTTTTGCGCTGTATCGCCCACGGCTCTCCCGATGAAGATGAAGACGATGGCAACCCTGCTTCAGACGGCATCGACGGCGATGGCGGAAGCCGCGCCGCATCGGGCAAAAACCCTTTATCGGAGTACACCGTCAACCTCAACGCCGAAGTCAAAGCCGGCCGTATCGACCCTTTGATTGGTCGCAAACACGAAATGGAACGGCTGGTGCAAATCCTGTGCCGCCGCCGCAAAAACAATCCGCTTTTGGTCGGCGAAGCAGGCGTGGGCAAAACCGCGCTGGCGGAAGGCTTGGCGCATCAAATCGTCAACGGCGACATTCCCGACGCGCTCAAAGAGGCCGAAGTGTACGCGCTGGATATGGGTTCGCTTTTGGCGGGTACAAAATACCGCGGCGACTTTGAAGCGCGGGTCAAATCCGTCTTGAAACAGCTCGAAAAAATCCCGCACGCCATTTTGTTTATCGACGAAATCCACACCATCATCGGCGCGGGCAGCACCAGCGGCGGTACGATGGACGCGTCCAATCTGCTCAAACCAGCATTGGCGAAAGGCTCGCTGCGCTGCATCGGTGCAACCACCTACGACGAATACCGCACCATTTTTGACAAAGACCGCGCCTTAAGCCGCCGCTTCCAAAAAATCGACGTGGTCGAACCCACCATTTCCGAAACCGTACAAATCCTGCGCGGCTTGAAACCGATGTTTGAAGATTTTCACCAAGTCCGCTATACGCAAGGCGCACTCGAAGCCGCCGCCGAACTCTCCGCCCGCTACATCAACGAACGTTTCCTGCCCGACAAAGCCATCGACGTAATGGACGAAGCAGGCGCGGCTCAACGGATTCTGCCCAAATCCAAACAGAAAAAAGTCATCGGAAAAGCGCAAATCGAAACCGTCATCGCCAAAGTCGCGCGGATTCCCGAAAAAACCGTGTCGCACGACGACAAACAAGTCCTGCAATTCCTCGGCCGCGATTTAAAAAACATGGTTTACGGTCAAGAAAATGCCATCGACGCGCTGGTTGCCGCCGTCAAAATGTCGCGTTCCGGCCTTGCCCTGCCCGACAAACCGATAGGCAGCTTCCTCTTCTCCGGTCCGACCGGCGTCGGTAAAACCGAAGTCGCCAAACAGCTTGCCTACTCGATGGGCGTACCGCTGCAACGCTTCGACATGTCCGAATACATGGAACGCCACGCCGTATCGCGCCTCATCGGCGCACCACCGGGCTACGTCGGCTTTGAACAAGGCGGCCTTTTAACCGAAGCCGTCAACAAACAGCCGCATTGCGTGCTGCTCTTGGACGAAATCGAAAAAGCCCACCCCGACATTTTCAACGTCCTCCTGCAAGTCATGGACGCAGGCAAACTGACCGACAACAACGGCAAGAGTGCCGATTTCCGCAACGTCATCCTGATTATGACCACCAACGCAGGCGCGGAAAGCCTCAGCCGCCCCAGCCTCGGCTTTACCGCCAAGCGCGAGCGCGGCGACGAAATGCAGGCCATCAACAAACTCTTCACGCCCGAGTTCCGCAACCGCTTGGACGCGATTATCCCGTTTGCACCTTTGTCCGAACCCATCATCGTCAAAGTCGTGGACAAATTCCTGCTCCAGCTCGAACACCAGCTCCTCGACAAAAAAGTCGAAGCCGAATTCACACCGGCATTGCGCAAATATCTGGCGGAAAAAGGTTTCGACCCGCAAATGGGCGCGCGCCCGATGCACCGCCTGATTCAGGAAAAAATCCGCAAACCGCTCGCCGACGAACTCCTGTTCGGCAAACTATCCGACGGCGGCTTTGTGCGGATAGACTGGGATGCAGCAAAAGAAGAAGCCGTGTTGAAGTTTAAGAAAAGCAAGGTCAAAATAAAAACCGCCCCCGCATAAAATCAAAAATGCCGTCTGAAAGGTTCAGACGGCATTTTCTTTCAAACAAAATTACCAATCGTGTTTAAGCCAAATTTTCCAGCATCCATTTGACGTAGCGGTCAACGCCTGATTTGACATCGAAAAATTCTTCCTTATATCCGGCTTCGCGCAATTTGGTGATGTCGGCTTGGGTGAAGCTTTGGTATTTGCCTTTGAGCGCGTCGGGAAATGGAATGTAGCGGATAAGTTCTTCTTCTACCAGCTCTTTCAAGCTCATTTCAGGTTTGCCTTCGGCGGCGCGGCAGGCGTTGACGGTGGCGGCGGCAAGCTCGTTGAACTGTTGGCTGCGGCCTGTTCCGAGGTTGTAGATGCCGGAAAGTTCGGGATGGTCGAAGAAATAGAGGTTGACTTTGGCGACGTCTTCGACGCTGACAAAGTCGCGGGTTTGTTCGCCGTTGCCGTAGCCGTCGTTGCTGCCGAACAGGTTGACGTAACCGTGTTCGCGGTATTGGTGGAAATGGTGGAAGGCGACGGATGCCATGCGGCCTTTGTGTTGTTCGTGTTGTCCGTAAACGTTGAAGTAGCGGAAGCCGACGACTTGGGCGGTCAAGCCTTCTTCCATACGGCGGCGCAATACTTGGTCAAACAGAAATTTGGAGTAGCCGTACACATTGAGCGGTTTTTCGAGTTCGCGCTCTTCGCGGAAGATTTCGCCTTTGCCGTAAACCGCCGCACTGGAGGCATAAAGGAAAGGGATGCGTTCGTCCTGACACCAGTCCAGCAAATCCAGCGTGTACTGGTAGTTGTTTTCCATCATATACAAACCGTCGTGGTTCATCGTATCGGAACACGCGCCTTGATGAAACACGGCTTCGATATTTTGATAAGGTAAAATGTGTTCCCTCACTTGGCGGATGAATTCGTGTTTGTCGAGATAATGGGCAATTTCGCACTCGGCAAGGTTTTTAAATTTTTCGCCTTTGCTCAAATTATCGACGGCAACAATGTCGGTAATACCGCGTTGATTAAGTGCTTTGACGATGTTGCTGCCGATAAAGCCGGCCGCGCCTGTTACGATGATGGTCATATTGGGTTTCCTTTGTTTTGAGTAGAATTAATAAACTTAGTTACAAGAAATCATCAATATTATCCTGAAACACAAATTTGCGATGATATTCCAAATATTTTTCTCTTCCTTCGGGATATATTCGCATCTTATTTTTTGCATTTGGATTGATATTAAGTTTTTCCCATGTATAACGACTTAATCGAGTACCGCAGATTAAACGACCATCATCCAAGAAAGTGATATAACCTTGATCGAATAACCAATCATAAGTTGGTGTTAAGGCTAACCCATTTAAATAATCCAATGCCTCTTTCTCATTTTTCTCAGTAATACAAACCATATAAGGTTTAATATGACTAGCCCTTAACAAAATCTCATCTGTAATTAATGTAAATGGACATTGTGGCATATAATTTATGACATCTTTGCGATATTTCTGCTGCCCTTTTCTACTTTTCTGTTTAATGATCTCTTGCTCTACCGATTGATCAGCTTCTAAAGCTGGTATTTCTAATTTTTCTCTTGATAAGAGTTGCGGGTGCACAATAGAGCGAAATTGATAATCTAAAAATATTCGAAAATAAAATAATGGTTCTGAATCTTCTATCCCTTCGACAGGTAATAGTTTTAGAATTGATAAATAACTAATTTTAGGTAACACAATCTTACGCCAAATTGACCATATATCATCCTCCGAACGGATATAACCTCTACGATAACCTTTAGAATTATTTAAATGGTCTGATACATCATGAATTGAAAAGAAAATATTTTCTGTTGTCAAATTATCAATGCTTAATACATAATCATCATAAAACCTTGAAATATCATTATGATATTTCTGTTCTTGTTTTTGATATTCAACTTTTGCATCAACCAAATAGCGCTGTAAATTTTTCTTATTAAAAAAACAATTTTTCTGAATTATAGGATATTCTACTCTCCTTCCATTTTTTGTCTCAGTAATCCCCCAATTTTTATACTCAAAAAATGTACTCAGTTTTCGACCACTATCATCAATATAACTACCTACATATTTGCGTGCTTCCCCATTACCACCGAAAACAGACAACTTGTTATTTCGGTGAATAAAACTATCTTCCGCACGTAAATTTTGAATACTATCAACAATAAAATACTCTATGTTTTCAATAGTAATTCTTTGAAAATCCGACATTTTACTCTCCATAACGCGTAATATCCATTTGTTTTAATATAGCAATTAATACATCGACAACAATACTATTTCCTGCTTGGCGATACATTTGAGTATCACTAACTAAAATTTTAAAATCATCTCTAAAACCCATTAGCCGTAAACATTCCCTAGGTGTTAATTTACGAATACGTCCACGATTATGAGTAACGTAATTATCAACCCCTGCACGATGCATTTTATGCATAGTTTGCAATAAAGGGCGAGCTACAGGTAAATCAGTTTCTGTACTAGTTTTAAAATTTTTTGTTCCTCCTGCTAAAACATAATTTTTGATTTTTTCAGAAAGATAATATTTTTCTTCAACGCTATTTACATCAAAAATAAAGTCATCAAATTCAAACTCGCGGGCTGCCTGAAAAATAAAATCACCATGCCAATTAAATTGTTGATTTGCTTTTTGGCATAAGGCAATTTCTCCATTAATCTGTGTATAACGTTTTTGCCTATTTTTAGAACTGGTAACAAATTTCACACCCTTTTCACGTAAAAAATATTTGCTATCAGTATAATCTTCTAAAAAATCTTGCATAGTATGTTCTAATTCAATCTTCTCAGGAAACTGAAAACCATTTGTAGGTGGGGTATGAAAACCAACAACAAAAATACGCTCACGATGTTGAGGAATCCCATAATCCTTACTATTCATTATTTGAAAATATAAATCATAACCAAGTGAATGAAAGACACTTTTTACAACTTCCCAGGTTTTTCCATTATCATGATTAAGCAATCCCTTTACATTTTCATAAATAAATATCTTTGGTTGAACTTCATCAACAACGCGAGCAAATTCATAAAATAATGTTCCTCGTGTATCTTCTAATCCTGCTCGTTTACCAACCATAGAAAATGCTTGGCAAGGGCTACCACCAACTAAAATATCAACTTGATTTCTAAACTTCCTCGCATCAAATTGAGTAATATCGTCATGCCAAAAACCTTCATCTAATTGGTAATTGCCAAGATAACTTTTTTTAACATGCGGATCAATATCTCCTGCAAAAACAATAGTATGGTTTAAATTTAATCGATAAAATGCCTGTTCAACTGCACCAATCCCACTGAACACAGTTGCTAATCTAATATGTGAATTAGGTTTAAGAAAAGTTTTAGATTGCCAACCTTGTTGACTAGGAAAGAGCAAAGTTTTTTGTAATTGAGTATCGTGTGTCTGTGCCATTGTCGAAATAGTCATACTTATATCGTTCTGCTTATCTTGTTAATATGAAAAAGAAATTACTACTCTTCCAATGTTTTGTTCAATTCAACAAACGAGCAAACCGCCGTACCAAGTTTCGCCACGACAACCCCAGCCGCAGTATTGGCAAGGTGCATGGCTTCAGGCATGGTATAACCAGCAGCTAGCCCCAAGCCCATTCCGGCAATAACGGTGTCGCCTGCGCCGGACACGTCGTAAACTTCCTGGGCGCGGGTGGGTTGGTAAATGGGTTCGCCTTCGCTGAACAGGGTCATGCCCTCTTCGCTCCGGGTCAGCAAAACGGCGGTCAGGTCGAGGTGACGGCGCAGGTTTTGCGCTTTTTCGGTCAACTCGCCTTCGTTTTTCCAACTGCCGACCACTTCTTTCAATTCGGCGCGGTTGGGCGTAATCAGGGTTGCACCGGCGTATTTTTCGTAATCGTCGCCTTTGGGGTCGATTAATACGGTTTTACCGGCGTGTTTTGCCCAATCTATCATATCGGAGATGTGCGACAGGCCGCCTTTGCCGTAGTCTGAAAAAATGATTGCGTCGTATTCGGGCAAGATTTCACGGTATTTCCGCTTGATTTGTTCCAACACTTCGCGGTTGGGATGTTCTTCAAAATCAAGGCGGATAAGCTGCTGGTTGCGGGCGACGACGCGCAGTTTGACGGTGGTGGCAATTTGTTTGTCGCGCATCAGATAGGAGGCAACGCCGTCTTGTGTCATCAGCGCATCGAGCGCGTCGGCGGCTTCGTCGTCGCCGGTTACGGACAACAGCCCTGCCCTGCCGCCCAACGAAGCAATATTGCGCGCAACGTTCGCCGCGCCACCCGCGCGTTGGTCGATACGTCCGATTTTCGCCACCGGCACGGGGGCTTCAGGAGAAATACGGGACACATCGCCAAACCAATAGCGGTCGAGCATCACATCGCCGACAACAAGGACTTTGGCTTGTGCGAAACGGGATTTGAGGGTTTCTTGTTGGAACTTGGCGGGCATTTTATGCACTCCAAAATAAGTTGTTTATATGTGTGAAAACTTCAATATATTCTCAGCACTTATCTGGCAGATTTACTGATTAAAAATAAAATCTGACTTTTTATTATTCTTCAAAGTCGAAAGGAGACCAATCGGTAACAGGTGAAAAGCAATCCTCTCCTTCTTTTTTTTCAAAAACGCTGCCTATATCCGCCCAAAACAGCTCCCCAACATCTGCTTGATAATGAGTGAGCCGTGTCAAACTATGAAAGGTAAAATTCTCAGGGTTATTCGAGTATTCATCATCTTCTGTTCCAGAAAATACTCGCCATCCGCTATCAAATGGTAAATCCCCTTGATGTTCCCGATACATAAATTTAATAGGAAGCCCCTCTTCGACAATTTTATGCGACACAATCGCATACCACCCGACAGGGGTATCCTTTACAAGCAAATCATCTTCCGGAAATGCATCATAATCAAAAATATTGCTCACATCTGAACCACATTGAGACATCGGATAAATTCCTTTCTAAGCTGAAATTTTCTGGTTATTTATCTATCGTATCAAAGTGAGGCAGTTCTCTTTGAACGGCATCAAAATTGTTGATGTTTAAGCATTCGCCACGCGGTTCACTTCGCGCAATACGGTGACCGGATCGGCGGCTTGGGTTACAGGGCGACCCATTACCAAATAGGTTGAACCTGCCGCCAAGGCTTCGGCCGGTGTCATAATACGGCGTTGGTCGTCGTTGTTGCCGGCAACGTCCAAGCGGATGCCGGGCGTTACCAAGACAAAATCCTGTCCCAATTCGCGGCGCAGCGGCGCGGCTTCTTGGGCGGAACAGACCACGCCGTCCAAGCCCGAACTTTGCGCCAGTTTCGCCAAGCGGATGACTTGTTCTTCAGGGGCGATGTTCAAACCGATTTCCGCCAAATCGCTTTGTTCCATGCTGGTCAACACGGTTACGCCGATTAAGAGCGGCTTCGTGCCGTATCCGGCGACGGCTTCGGCGGCGGCTTCCATCATACGGCGGCCGCCCAATGCGTGCATATCGACCATCCACACGCCCATATCGGCAGCGACTTTGCAGGCTTGCGCGACGGTGTGGGGAATGTCGTGGTATTTCAAATCGAGAAAAAGTTTGAAACCCTGATGAATCAGGCTTTCCGCCAAACTACGCCCCGTGGCGGTAAACAGCTCTTTGCCGATTTTGATTTGACACAATGTCGGGGCAAGATTGCGGACGAAGCCGAGCGTGTCTTTTTCGTTGGCAAAATCAAGGGCAACGATGACGGGAGTGCGTTGTTGCGGGGTTTGGAAGTCGGTAATTAAAGGATTCATGGTGTTTTCGTTTCGGTTTTCAGACGACCTTTATCGTCTTTTCGCAGTACAACGTAAATTCAAACCGTAGGTCGGACATGATGTCCGACCTACGCGGACTCAAGCCCCGACAAACTGTTTCGGATGAATTTGAACCGGCACATCAGCCGTCATTCCCGCGCAGGCGGGAATCCATTGATAAAACTCAGTTTATCGGATTTAAACAGCGATTGCCCAAATTCAGAAATGGATTCCCGCCTGCGCGGGAATGACACCGAATGATTGTTTTTCGGTTGCAACACGCTTTTTATCAAAAACAGGTCGTCTGAAAACCTGATTTCCTGTTTTCAGAGTGCGAAGCCTGCCCGTGGGTACGACCTTTTCGATTTATTTGCCCAAGCCTTTCAATACTTCGGCTTTCACAGCCTCTACCTGCTGGGTGCCGTCGACTTTGATGTATTTCGGCGCGTGTTCGCCTTCCAGCTTGCTGTAAAAATCGACCAGCACTTCGGTTTGCTCGTGGTACACGGCAAGGCGTTTTTTCACGGTTTCTTCTTTATCGTCGTCGCGCTGAATCAAATCTTCGCCGGTTACGTCGTCTTTGCCTTCGACTTTGGGCGGATTGTAGGTAACGTGGTAAGTACGGCCGGAAGCCAAATGCACGCGGCGGCCGCTCATGCGGTCGACAATCACGCTGTCGGGTACGTCGATTTCAACAACCGCGTCCAAATCCACGCCTGCTTCAACCATCGCTTCGGCTTGTGCCAATGTGCGTGGGAAACCGTCAAACAGGAAACCGTTTTTGCAGTCGTCTTGGGCAATGCGTTCTTTCACCATGCCGATGATGATGTCGTCGCGTACCAAACCGCCTTCATCGATGATTTTTTTCGCTTCCAAACCCAGCGGGGTGCCTGCTTTAATGGCCGCGCGGAGCATGTCGCCGGTAGAGATTTGCGGAATGCCGAACGCGGCGGTAATGAATTGCGCCTGAGTGCCTTTGCCCGCTCCCGGCGCGCCTAAAAGTAATGCTTTCATGAAGTTATCCTTTTAAATGTGTTTATTGGAATCAAACAGATAATTTACGATTCTACACGGCTTGGCACAATAGTTCAAAAACCAACTGCACAAACTGCCATTTGCAAGCAAATGTTTTGCATACCTTTGCCGAGTCTGATATTCACAAGCCGGCAACTTTTTGGGACAATCCCCAAAATTTCAAAACATCACACCCTACCAAAAAGGAACATCCGTGAAACGAATTTTTCTGTTTTTGGCTACCAATATCGCTGTTTTGGTCGTAATCAACATTGTTTTGGCGGTTCTGGGCATCAACAGCCGGGGCGGCACGGGCAGCCTGTTGGCGTATTCCGCCGTCGTCGGCTTCACTGGTTCGATTATTTCGCTGCTGATGTCCAAATTCATCGCCAAACAATCGGTCGGCGCGGAAGTTATCGACACGCCGCGCACCGAAGAAGAAGCCTGGCTTTTGAACACTGTCGAAGCCCAAGCGCGGCAATGGAACCTGAAAACGCCCGAAGTCGCCATCTACCACTCCCCCGAACCCAATGCCTTTGCCACAGGCGCATCGAGAAACAGCTCCCTGATCGCCGTCAGCACCGGTTTGCTCGACCATATGACGCGCGATGAGGTGGAAGCGGTTTTGGCGCACGAAATGGCGCACGTCGGAAACGGCGACATGGTTACGCTGACGCTGATTCAAGGCGTGGTCAATACCTTTGTCGTGTTCCTGTCGCGCATTATTGCCAACCTGATTGCCCGAAACAACGACGGCAGCCAGTCGCAGGGGACTTACTTCCTCGTCAGCACCGTATTTCAAATCCTGTTCGGCTTCCTTGCCAGCCTGATTGTCATGTGGTTCAGCCGCCAGCGCGAATACCGCGCCGACGCAGGCGCGGCAAAACTGGTCGGCGCGCCGAAAATGATTTCCGCCCTGCAAAGGCTCAAAGGCAACCCGGTCGATTTGCCCGAAGAAATGAACGCAATGGGCATCGCCGGAGATACGCGCGACTCCCTGCTCAGCACCCACCCTTCACTGGACAACCGAATCGCCCGCCTCAAATCGCTCTGAGCCGATTTGAAACAACAAAAAAACCGTACGCATAAGCAGTACGGTTTTTTCATAGTAAACCAATGCCGTCTGAAAACATCGGGTTTGCCATACCGGATACGCCGCATTGATATATCCCCGACAAACCGTTTCCGGACAGAGAATATCAGATAAAACAGCGGTAAAAATGCCGTCTGAAACCAATTAGGGCTTCAGACGGCATTTTCACTGCAAAACCTTATGCGAACGGATGATGCAGCACAATCGTTTCCTCGCGGTCGGGACCGGTGGAGACGATGGCGACCGGTGCGCCACAGACTTCTTCAATCCGTTTCAAATATGCTTTGGCGTTTTCGGGCAATGCGTCGTAGTTTTTCACGCCGAAGGTCGATTCGCGCCAGCCGGGCATAGTTTCGTAAATCGGCTTGCAGGTTTCCACCGCGTCCGAACCACAAGGCAGGATGTCGGTTTTGCCGCCGTCGGGCAATTCGTAGCCGACACAGATATTGATGGTTTCAACGCCGTCCATTACATCGAGTTTGGTAATGCACATACCGGAAATGCCGTTGATTTGAATGGAGCGTTTCAGGGCGGCGGCATCGAACCAGCCGCAACGGCGCGCGCGGCCGGTTACCGAACCGAATTCGTGTCCGCGTTCCGCCAAACCTGCGCCTACTTCGTCGAACAATTCGGTCGGGAACGGGCCCGAACCGACGCGCGTGGTATAGGCTTTGACGATGCCCAAAACATAATCCAGCATTTGAGGACCTACGCCCGCGCCTGCCGAAGCCGCGCCGGCGAGGCAGTTGGACGAGGTAACGAAGGGGTAAGTGCCGTAGTCGATATCCAACAACGCACCTTGCGCGCCTTCAAACAGCAGTTTTTCACCGTTTTTGTTTTTTTCGTTCAACACGCGGGACACGTCGGCAATCATCGGCGCAATGCGCGGCGCGACTTTTTCGATAACCGCCATCACGTCTTCCGCTTTAACAGGTCCGGCGTTGTGCAGGTATTGGAGTTGGACGTTGTAATAGGCAAGGACGGCATCCAGTTTTTCACGTAGTTTTTCAGGATGCAGCAAATCGGCGGCACGGATGGCGCGGCGTGCCACTTTGTCTTCGTAGGCGGGGCCGATGCCGCGTCCGGTCGTGCCGATTTTGCCTTTGCCGCGCGATGCTTCGCGGGCTTGGTCGAGCGCGATGTGGTAAGGCAGGATCAGCGGGCAGGTCGGCGCGATTTTCAAACGGCCTTCGACGTTTTTCACGCCCGCCGCGTTCAACTCGTCGATTTCGCCCAACAGGGCTTCGGGGGAAACGACAACGCCCGAACCGATAAAGCAATCCAATCCTTCGTGCAGGATGCCGCTCGGAATCAGGCGCAAAATGGTTTTTTTGCCGCCGACGACCAAAGTATGACCCGCATTGTGACCGCCTTGGAAGCGCACGACGCCGCCGGCTTCTTCCGCCAGCCAGTCAACGATTTTACCTTTACCCTCGTCGCCCCACTGTGCGCCGATTACTACAACATTTTTAGCCATAGCCATATAACCTATCGATATTAAAAATTATTGCGGAAATCCCCAAACCGGTGCGGCTTTGCGCCACGCCTCGGTTTGCCTTTCATCCGCTATGAACGGGTATTTGGCATTTCACGACCTGCCAAACGCCGTCCGTCTTTTTCAGACGGCCTGCAAGCTCTTCCGAAACATTGTGTCCGATACCGTAGTCAATCACGACACACTGCCCTTGTTCACGCAAGGCTTCGACTGCTTCGCGCGCCGCTTCGGCATCTTCCGCATCGACCAACACGGCAGGCTGCCGTTCGATGGCGGGCAAACGCCCGATAAAGCTGCGCAAGTCGAAACTGAATCCCGTTGCCGGGCGCGCCCTGCCGAAATATCCGCCCAATCCGTCATAACGCCCGCCGCGCGCGACCGCGTCGTGGAAATCGGCGGCATAGGCGGCATACAGCAAGCCCGTGTGGTAATTGTCGACACGCAGCTCGGACAAGTCGATATGGATTTCACAATCGGGGAATGCGTCGCACACCGCCTGCAATTCGTCCAACGCGCTGCCGACCGCCGACAAATCCGGCAACCGTCCGCGCGCGTCGGACAACACTTCCCGCCCGCCGTACAGGCGCGGCAGCAGCGAGAATGCTTTTGCCCACATACCGTCCAGTTTCCAAGCCTTGACCTGCGCCTCGACCGCCCCGGTATCTTTATCCTGCATCAGCGACAAAAGTTCTGCCGATTGCTCGGCATCGAGATGCGCCGCATCGGATAGGGTGCGGAATACGCCGATATGCCCCAGCGAAAGCAAAACTTCGCCCATATCGGCAATTTTCATGCTTTTCAGCATCAGGTCAATCAGTTCGATATCGCCACGGATGTCGGCGAAACCGTACATTTCCGCACCCGCCTGCAAGGGTTCGCGCATATTCAGCAGACCGTCGGGCTGCGCGTGCAACACGGAGCCTGCGTAACACAACCGGTTAATCCCTTGGTTGGCGGACAAAAGATGGGCATCGATACGCGCCACCTGCGGCGTAATATCGGCACGGATGCCCAACTGCCTGCCGCTCAACTGATCGACCACCAAAATGGTTTTCAACGACAAGCCTGCGTCAATATGCGTCAGCAGGGAGTGGCTGTATTCCATCAACGGGGGTTGGACCAACTCGTAACCGTGTACGCGGAACAGTGCCAACAACTGCTCCCTCGCGCTTTCAAGCTGCCGCGCGTTCGTGGGCAGTACGTCGGCGATATGTTCCGGAAGCTGCCAAGTCTGCATGAGAATCTGCCTTCTATTTTATTTTGCAAACACAAAAGGCTGCCCGATCCGCAATCAGACGGCATCTTTGCCGCAACGCATCACGCCGCTGTCAAAACGGCGATGCTTCCTTCCGATTCAGAATCCGAACAGCCCCTGTCCGACGGCTCAATGCCGTCAAGTTGTTAAAACCAAACTTTACCATAAAATACACACAATCTGAATATACTTTTATACCTGTATCCGCCGTCTGACGGCACGGCATTTTTTTTACTATATAATGTGCACCATTATTTCTCATCACTCCCTGCTGCCGTTTTCTGCTTCAGACGGCATTTTTGTTGATTGAACACTTATGCTGCTCGACCTCGACCGCTTTTCCTTTTCCGTCTTCCTGAAAGAAGTCCGCCTGCTCGCCGCCCTTGCCCTGCCCATGCTGTTGGCGCAGGTCGCACAGGTGGGCATCGGTTTTGTCGATACCGTGATGGCGGGCAGTGCGGGTAAGGAGGATTTGGCGGCGGTGGCTTTGGGCAGCAGCGCGTTTGCCACGGTTTATATTACCTTTATGGGCATTATGGCGGCGCTGAACCCGATGATTGCCCAGCTTTACGGCGCGGGTAAAACCGCCGAAGTGGGCGAAACGGGGCGGCAGGGGATTTGGTTCGGGCTGTTTTTGGGGATTTTCGGCATGGTATTGATGTGGGCGGCGATTACGCCGTTCCGCAACTGGCTGACCTTGAGCGATTATGTCGAAGGCACGATGGCGCAGTATATGCTGTTCACCAGCCTGGCGATGCCGGCGGCAATGGTGCACCGCGCCCTGCACGCCTACGCTTCCAGCCTGAACCGCCCGCGCCTGATTATGTTGGTCAGCTTCGCGGCGTTTGTATTGAACGTGCCGCTGAACTATATTTTCGTTTACGGCAAATTCGGTATGCCCGCTTTGGGCGGTGCGGGCTGCGGACTGGCGACGATGGCAGTGTTTTGGTTCAGCGCGCTGGCATTGTGGATTTATATCGCCAAGGAAAAATTCTTCCGCCCGTTCGGACTGACGGCGAAATTCGGCAAACCGGATTGGGCGGTGTTCAAACAGATTTGGAAAATCGGCGCGCCCATCGGGCTGTCTTATTTTTTGGAAGCCAGCGCGTTTTCGTTTATCGTATTTTTGATTGCGCCTTTCGGCGAGAATTATGTGGCGGCGCAGCAGGTCGGCATCAGTTTGTCGGGGATTCTCTACATGATTCCGCAAAGTGTCGGCTCGGCGGGGACGGTGCGCATCGGCTTTTCATTAGGACGGCGCGAATTTTCGCGGGCGCGTTACATTTCGGGCGTGTCGCTGGCGTTGGGCTGGATGCTCGCCGTGATTACCGTGCTTTCTTTGGTATTATTCCGTTCGCCGCTGGTAAGTATGTACAACAATGATCCGGCGGTTTTAAGCATCGCTGCCACCGTCCTGCTGTTCGCCGGCTTGTTCCAACCGGCAGACTTCACCCAATGTATCGCGTCCTACGCCCTGCGCGGCTATAAGATCACCAAAGTACCGATGTTCATCCACGCCGCCGCCTTCTGGGGCTGCGGCCTGCTGCCCGGCTACCTGCTCGCCTACCGTTTCGATATGGGCATTTACGGCTTCTGGACGGCATTGATTGCCTCGCTCACCATCGCAGCCGTCGCCTTGGTGTGGTGCTTGGAATTGTGCAGCAGGGAGATGGTCAGATCGCATAAGGTCGTCTGAAATTTCTTTCAGACGACCTCCATTGATATTCCATTTACGACTTATTCACTTTTAAGGAAAAAAATGTTTTCAACTTCCATTATAGAAAAACTTGCTTACTATATTTATTGCTTGATTGACCCTAGAGACGGCAATATTTTCTATGTAGGTAAAGGCGTGGGCAATCGCGTTTTCCATCATGCCCTAGGTTCATTACAAGAAACAGAAACGCCAAGTGATAAAATTGCTTTGATTAGGGAAATACATAAAAGCGGACACCAGCCCGTGTATTACATTCTGCGGCACAACATCCAAACAGACAAACAGGCTTTTGAATATGAAGCGATGGCAATAGACCTACTCTCCCTAGTCAAGCCGAGCCAGCAGCCGCTGACTAATATTCAAGGCGGCACGCATTCTTCAGAAGTAGGATTAATGAGTTTGCCCGAATTAAAACGAAAATATGATGCGCAAGAATTAAAAACTGATAAACCTATTGTTTTAATTACGATTAATAATGAATACGAGAAACTGAAAAAAAGTATTAGATCCGGAAATATTCCTGAAGCCAATAGGAATAAGGAAATTTACGAACGCACACGGAAATATTGGAAAATCGGAAGCCGACGTGAAAAAGCAAAATATGCAGTTGCAGTCTATCGCGGCTGGACATTAGCAGTATATGAAATCGAAAGATGGATTTCTGCCGACGATATTATTCAAGGCCGTTGGATGTTTGAAGGCAAGCCGTTGCCAAAAGAGTCCGACATTTATCAAGAAATCGTAGACAAGCTGACCTATTCTTCCCAAGAAAACTATAAAGCTCCCCAAAACCCCATTACCTATCGTAATTGTTAAATAGTAAGTTTTCAGACGACCTGAATCCACAAAATCACAAATCATCATGCAACCCATCCAATACCAAACCGACCTCACACCCTACAACACCTTCGGTCTTCGCGCCCAAGCCCAAGCCTTTATCGCGCTCGAACACGCCGACGAGTTGCGCGACATCATCCGACTGCCCGAGTTCAACCGCGATACTGTTTTATGGCTCGGCGGCGGCAGCAATATCCTTTTGATGCAGGATTACGACGGCTTGGTCGTACACATGGAAAACAAGGGCATACGCGAGATTACGCGTTCAGACGGCATGGTTCTGATTGAAGCGCAGGCGGGCGAAATTTGGCACGATTTTGTCCTGCACACCGTCGCGCTGGGTTTAAGCGGTTTGGAAAACCTGAGCCTGATTCCGGGTACGGTCGGCGCGTCGCCCGTGCAGAATATCGGCGCATACGGCGTGGAGGCGAAAGACGTAATTCACAGCGTGCGCTGCTTCGATTTGGATACGGAAACCTTTGTAACCCTTTCCAATGCCGACTGCCGCTTCGCCTACCGCGAAAGCCTGTTCAAGCAGGAAGGCAAAGGGCGTTATGTGATTGTTTCGGTCGTATTTGCATTAAAAACGCATTTTGTGCCGAACTTGAGCTACGGCGATTTGGCGGCGAAGGTTGCCGAACTGAGCGCGGGCAGAGCACCGACGGCGAAAGACGTTTCCGATGCGGTGTGCGCCATCCGCAACAGCAAATTACCCGACCCGAAAGTTTTGGGCAATGTCGGCAGTTTCTTTAAAAACCCCGTCGTCAGCGCAGAAAAAGCCGCCACCCTGTTGCAGCAGCATCCCGATATGCCGCGCTATCCGCAGCCCGACGGTTCGGTCAAACTCGCCGCCGGCTGGCTGATCGACCAATGCCGTCTGAAAGGCTTCCAAATTGGCGGCGCGGCGGTACACGACCGGCAGGCTCTGGTTTTGGTGAACAAAAACAATGCTTCTTCAGACGACATCTGGAAACTGGCGCAACACGTCTGCAATACAGTATTTACTCGATTTCAGGTAGAATTACACGCCGAACCCAATTGGCTGCCTGCTTCGTTCAGCCTATAAATCCAAGGAGTATGCCCGTGACCCGCATTGCAAAAACCAATACTTACACCCGCATCATCGACGCCAGCCTTGCGCTTTTCAACGAGGAAGGCGAGCGCAACATCAGTACCAACCATATCGCGGCACATTTGGGCATCAGTCCGGGCAATCTCTATTACCACTTCCGCAACAAAGACGAAATCATCGTCCAGCTCTTCAAACGTTACAGCGAAGCCCTGCTGGCATACCTGAATGAAGCCGTGTTGCCGTCTGATGTCGAAGATTCCATCAACTATATGGCAGGGATTTACGATGTGATGTGGGAATACCGTTTCCTCTTCAGCGACGTGAACACCCTGCTTGCGCGCAGTACCGAACTTTTGGGCGAGCACAACACCTTCACCCAAGCCAAAGTCTCCCCGCTCTTGGTCAACCTGCTCACCCAGCTCAACGGCCTGAACATCATCCAAGCCGACCAAACTGCTATGAACGACCTCGCCGTCAATATGTGGATGGTCACGAAATATTGGTTCGACTTCGACAGCTCACTGCGCGGGCGTACCAAGCTGACCGAAGACTCCAAAGCACGCGGCATCCGCCGCACCTTAAGCCTCCTGCGTCCTTATCTTTTGCCCGAACACCGCGCGGAATACGACCGGAAAATCGGCAGTACGCATTCATAATTTCCATACCGTCTGAGCTTATTTTCAGACGGCATTCATCTATAAACATGATACATACACCCCCTTCCGCCTCCCCCGACTCATCTATCTTAGGCTTAGGCTATCTCGGCCGTCCTTTGGCGCAGAAACTTTACGAACACGGCAGCCGCGTTGCCGCCGTCAAACGCAGCCTGACTTCGGACGATATCAATCTGCCCATACACCTCGATACCATCGACCTCAATCAAGACAGCGTGTTTCAAAGCGCGAACCTTGCCCGCGATACAAGCTTTTGGCAGCACCACGCCGACAAACCCGTCTGGTTCTTCCTGCTGCCGCCCTCCTCGCTGACGCATTACGCCGATACCGTCAAACAATGGACAGAACTTGCCCGAGCGTGTAACGTGCAACATCTGATTTTCACGAGCAGCACCAGTGTTTACGGCGATAAGGCGCGCGAATGCGACGAAACTGCCACACCCGATCCGCAAACCGAATCCGCCCGACAAATCCTCGCCGCCGAACAACACCTGCTCGACAGCGGCGTGCCGAACATCGACATCCTGCGGCTGGGCGGGCTTTATTGCGCCGAACGCCATCCCGTCAGCTGCCTTGTTCAAAAGCAAAACATCCCGGGCGGCAACCGCCCCGTCAATATCGTCCACCGAGATATCGCCGTCGAAACCCTATTTCAGACGGCATTCAAACCCAACGGCAAAAGACTGAAAAACATAATCGAACCGCGCCACCCGGCACGCCGCGAATTTTATACGGAAGAAGCCGCCAAACTCGGTCTGCCCGCGCCGGATTTCGCACCCGACGACAGCGTGGGCAAAATCATCCGTACCGTTTGCGATAACGGCTTAAGCCTGTAAAATAAGCGGCAACAACAACAAACAGGCATTCTCCGCCCCGATCAGAAAATATGTCCGCCCTCCTCCCCATCATCAACCGCCTGATTCTGCAAAACCCGGACAGCCGCTCGGAACTTGCCGCCTTTGCAGGCAAAACACTGACCCTGAACATTGCCGGGCTGAAACTGGCGGGACGCATCACAAAAGACGGTTTGCTCTCGGCGGGAAACGGCTTTGCAGACACCGAAATCATCTTCCGCAACAGCGCAATACAGAAAATCCTCCAAGGCGGCGAACCCGGGGCGGGCGACATCGGGCTCGAAGGCGACCTCATCCTCGGCATCGCGGTACTGTCCCTGCTCGGCAGCCTGCGTTCCCGCGCATCGGACGAATTGGCACGGATTTTCGGCACGCAATCAGACATCGGCAGCCGTGCCGCCGACATCGGACACGGCATCAAACAAATCGGCAGGAACATCGCCGAACAAATCGGCGGATTTTCCCGCGAACCCGAGTCCGCAAACATCGGCAACGAAGCCCTTGCCGGCTGCCTCGACGAAATAAGCAGACTGCGCGACGACGTCGCCCGCCTCAACGAACGCCTCGACCGGCTCGAACGCGACATTTGGATAGACTAACCTTCAGACGGCATCCGACATGAACAGCCCTTTTCGCAACATCGGCATCGTAACCCGCCCCAACACGCCCGACATCCAAGACACCGCACACACGCTGATTACCTTTTTGAAGCAGCACGGCTTTACCGTCTATCTCGACGAAGTCGGCATAAGGGAAGGCTGCATCTATACCCAAGACACCGCCGGCTGCCATATCGTCAACAAAACCGAACTGGGACAATACTGCGACCTGGTCGCCGTTTTGGGCGGAGACGGCACTTTTCTCTCCTCCGCCCGCGAAATCGCCCCGCGCGCCGTTCCGATTATCGGCATCAACCAAGGTCATTTGGGCTTCCTGACCCAAATTCCCCGCGAATATATGACGGACAAGCTATTGCCCGTTTTAGAAGGGAAATACCTTGCCGAAGAGCGCATCCTGATTGAAGCCGCACTCATCCGCGAAGGCAAAACCGTCGAACGCGCCATCGCCCTCAACGATGCCGTCCTCTCCCGGGGCGGTGCCGGACAGATGATTGAGTTTGAAGTCTTCGTCAATCGGGAATTCGTCTATACCCAGCGTTCGGACGGGCTGATTGTCTCCACCCCCACCGGATCGACCGCCTATTCGCTTGCCGCCGGCGGTCCCATCATGCAGGCAGGATTACACGCCTTCACACTCGTACCCATCTGTCCGCAATCCATGACCAACCGCCCTATCGCCATTTCCGACGCATCTGAAATAGAAATCCTCGTTACCCAAGGCGGCGACGCGCGCGTCCATTTCGACGGTCAAACCCATATCGACGTGCAAAGCCTCGACCGCATCACCATCCGCCGCTACCGCAACCCCTTACGCATCCTACATCCGACCGACTACCAATATTTCAAAACCCTGCGCCAAAAACTGCACTGGGGCGAACAATTGGTCTGAACCGACCCTTACCGGAAAACACCTATGAATCCAAAAACTCCCCCCGACCATACAGAAGATGCCGTGCGCCTGTCCAAACGTATGGCGCAACTCGGGCTTTGTTCGCGCCGCGAAGCCGACGGCTACATCGAACAGGGCTGGGTAACGGTCAACGGCAAAACCGCCGTACTCGGTCAGAAAGTTTCACCGGCCGACCGTATCGAACTAAACAAGAAAGCCCACGAACAGCAGGCGGCACGCATTACCATCCTGCTGAACAAACCCGTCGGCTATGTCAGCGCACAAGCAGAAAAAGGCTATAAATCCGCCGCCGAACTGATTACCCCCGAAAACCGCTGGGAAGGCGACACCGGCCGCATCCGTTTCGATCCGAAACACAAAATCGGCCTCGCTCCCGCCGGCAGACTCGATATCGATTCAGTCGGATTGCTGGTATTGACGCAGGACGGCCGTATCGCCAAGCAGCTTATCGGCGAAAACAGCGGCAGTGAAAAAGAATATTTGGTGCGCGTGCGCGGCAAATTGGACGAAAAAGGACTTGCGCTGCTGAACCTCGGGTTGAGCTTGGACGGCGAGAAACTGCGTCCCGCCAAAGTAGAATGGCAAAACGAAGACCAACTGCGCTTCGTGCTGAAACAGGGTAAAAAGCGGCAAATCCGCCGTATGTGCGAACTGGTCGGACTGCGCGTCGTCGGGCTGAAACGCATCAGGATGGGCAAGGTCAAACTCGGCAGGCTGCCGCCCGGCAAATGGCGTTATCTTGCTCCCGGCGAATCGTTTTAAATAAGCATTAAAAAATGCCGTCTGAACGTCCTTACGTTTTCAGACGGCATTGCCTTATGCCCAAATAACGGTTTCTTCCAAGGGCCTGCGCGCTTTCGTGGCGATTTCCTGAACCCGGTAGCCGAATGTCGCGGCGACGGACACGCCCCATTCTGCCGCATCGAACAAACCGAACTGCCCGGACAATACGCGTTCCATCTCGGCATAGTTGAAACCTTCCACCGGGCAGGAATCGATACCCGCCATCGCCGCACCCGTCATCATGTTGGCTAACGCGATATAGGTCTGGCGGCAACACCAGTCAAACAAGGCGCGTGGATCGTCCAAAATCTTGATGTCGTCGGCTTGAAACGCCCGATACCTCGCCAAAGATTTTGCCACGGCATCCGGTTCGGTAACGCCGCGCCGTTTGAGGCTTTCCAACATAAACGGGCTGTCGAAGCGGGCATTTTTCTTCGCCAAAAACACCACCAAATGACTGGCGGTATCCAAAGCATCCGCCATACCCCAAGAAAACGGCTTGATTGCCTGTCGGATTTCGGGGTTTTGAACCACAACAAACTGCCAAGGCTCCGAACCGACCGAACTGGGCGACAAACGCCCGAGTTCTAAAATAAACTGAAAATCCCCGGCACTGATTTTGCGTGCCGCATCGTAATGCCGGCATGATTTGCGGTTTTTAAATGCGGATAGAACCTGCTCTCTGTCTAATACCGTCATCGTGCATCCTTTATTACTTTTATTGCAAATTGATTTCAAACCGATACGGCTCTGCCGCACCATACAATCCGCCCTCGCCGTCGGACCTTATCCGGACTTTGCCCGTCCTTCGGCGGCTCGGAAAGTGAAGCGGCGGCAGATTCGCCAATAACGCCCAAACGCCTTTCAGACGGCATTTGGTTCATCGCAAACACGCCTACGGGTAGGCGATATAGGCATAAGCCGAATGGTTGTGGATAGACTCGAAATTCTCGCTCTCGACAACGAAACTCTTGATGCGTTTGTCGGCAATCAGCGAAGTAGCGACATCACGCACCATATCTTCCACGAATTTCGGGTTTTCGTAGGCTTTTTCGGTAACATATTTTTCATCGGGGCGTTTAAGCAGACCGTAGAGTTGGCAGCTTGCCTGCGCCTCCACATAATCGATGACTTCCTCGATACCGACTTCGGCATCGGCAGTCAGGCTGACGGTAACGTGCGAACGCTGGTTGTGCGCGCCGTATTGGGAAATTTCTTTGGAACACGGGCAAAGCGAGGTTACGGGAATCATGACTTTGAGGCTGTGGTCGTATGCCCCGTCTTTGATTTCGCCCGTGAGGCAGACATCATAATCCAGTAAAGACTGAATACCGGAAACTGGGGCGGTTTTCTTGCGGAAAAACGGAAAAGAAACGCTGATTTTACCGGAGTGGGAGTCCAAAAGCGCGACCATTTCGGCAGTCAGCCTATGCAATTGTGCGAAATCCAAGGCTTCAGAATGTTGCTCCATCAATGCGACAAAGCGCGACATATGCGTACCCTTCTGCTCGGCGGGCAGGTAAACCGTCATGGTCAGGCGGGCAACCGTGGATTGCGTTCCTTCGGCGGTTTTCAGGGTAATCGGGAAGCGCAGGTCTTTAATGCCGACCTGATTGATCGGCAGGTTGCGTAAATCTCTGCTGGATTGCACGTCTGCAATGGCGTTCATGCGTTGTTTGTCCTTAATATTCAGATAATTATTGAGATGTGTGTATTGTATGGCAGGCAGATGCCGTCTGAAAAAACGCTGTCGGCCGCCTGCCTGCAAATGCGAGATTATATCACTTGCTTTTGGCGGCTGCATTGATTGTTTCTATTTTCGGGATAGTGATAAAATCCCGACTTATTCATATCTTACAAGGCAGAAACAGATGAAATTCCCGACCCGCGCCATTCATTCCAGCTACGATTGCGACAAACACAACCGCGCGCTGATGCCGCCGATTTATCAAAACAGTATGTTCGCGTTGCACGAGATTGGCGAAAATGTGCCTTACCGCTATTCGCGCCTGAGCAACCCGACCCGTCAGATTTTAGAAGACACCGTTGCCGATTTGGAACACGGTGCGGCAGGTTTTGCGTTTTCCAGCGGTATGGCGGGGATTGATGCCGTATGGCGCACATTCCTGCGCCCGGGCGATACCATTGTCGCAGTCGCCGATATTTACGGCGGTGCTTATGATTTATTGGTCGATGTTTATCAAAAATGGGGGGTGAACGTTGTTTTTGCCGATTTGGGCAAGCCGGATAATTTGGACGAGCTGCTCAAAGCGCACAAGGTCAAACTGGTTTGGCTGGAAACGCCGTCCAACCCGCTTTTGCGCTTGGTAGACATCAAAGCCCTTGCGGCGAAAGCCAAAGCAGCCGGTGCGCTGGTCGGTATCGACAACACTTTTGCCACGCCGTATCTGCAACAGCCCTTGGATATGGGTTGCGATTTTGTATTCCATTCCGCTACCAAATATTTGTGCGGCCATTCGGATGTATTGATGGGTATCGTCGTTGCCAAAACCAAAGAACTGGCGCAGCCTTTGCACGATATGATGGTGCATACCGGCGCGGTTGCCGGTCCGATGGACTGCTGGCTGGTGTTGCGCGGCATCAAAACGCTTGCCCTGCGTATGGAGGCACACTGCAAAAACGCACTCGAAATCGCACGCCGTTTGGAAGCCCATCCTGCCATTGAAAAAGTGTTCCATCCCTGCCTGCCGTCGCACGAACATTATGAACTGGCGAAAACACAAATGCCTAAAGGCATCGGCGGCGTGGTTACGGTTTATCTCAAAAACGATACGCGTGAAGCGGCAAACAGCGTGATTAAAAACATGAAACTGGTCAAAATGGCCTCCAGCCTCGGCGGCGTGGAAAGTCTGGTCAACCATTGCTATTCCCAGTCCCACAGCGGCGTACCGCATAATGTGAAAATGGAAATGGGCATCAAAGTCGGTCTGCTGCGCTTCTCCATCGGTATTGAAGACGTAGATGATATTTGGAACGATATTTCCGCCGCACTCGATACGACTTTGTAAACCGTAAAAATGCCGTCTGAAACCATAGTTTCAGACGGCATTTCAATATTGCGAATCAAATATCAACGCTTCAGCATCTTTGCCGCCTCAATGGCGTAATAGGTCAAAATCCCGTCCGCACCCGCGCGTTTGAACGCCAGCAGGCTTTCCAAAACCACCTTATCACCGTCCAGCCAGCCGTTGGCAATTGCTGCCTGCAACATCGCGTATTCGCCCGAAACCTGATAGGCATAAGTCGGTACGCCGAACTCGTCCTTCACGCGGCGGACAACGTCCAAATACGGCAAACCGGGCTTGACCATCACCATATCCGCACCTTCCTGAATGTCCAACGCCACTTCGTGCAACGCCTCATCGGTATTTGCCGGATCCATCTGATAGGTCTTTTTATCTGCCTTGCCCAAATTGCCCGAACTGCCCACCGCATCGCGGAACGGCCCGTAAAACGCCGAAGCATATTTGGCAGAATACGCCATAATCCGCGTGTGGATATGCCCGGCATCCTCCAACGCCTCGCGAATCGCACCGATACGCCCGTCCATCATATCCGACGGAGCAACCACCTGCGCGCCCGCTTCAGCGTGGCACAAAGCCTGCTTGACCAAAACCTCTACGGTTTCATCGTTCATCACGTAACCGTTTTCGTCCGTCAGCCCGTCCTGACCGTGAACCGTATAAGGATCGAGCGCGACATCCGTCATAATGCCCAGTTCGGGAAACCTCTCGCGCAGGGCGCGGACGGCTGCCGGCACGAGTCCTTCGGGATTGTACGCTTCCTCCGCACGCTCGGTTTTGTTTGCCGTAACCACGGGAAAGAGTGCCAACATCGGAATACCGAGCTTCACCGCCTCCTCCGCCGTAAACAGCAACCTGTCCAAACTCTGACGCTTCACACCCGGCATAGAAGGCACATCCTCCTCGCGCGCCGCCCCCTCCAATACGAACACCGGATAAATCAAATCATCGGCGGTCAGCGTATGCTCGCGCATCAGGCGGCGTGAAAAATCGTCCCTGCGCATACGGCGCATACGCGAAGCCGGAACATTGCGGTAAGGAAACTGCATAATCCCTCCAATCATCCTGTCAACAATTCAAATCATACGGAAGCCGCCGCAACTTGCAGACGGCATCGGGCGGTAATCAAAATCCGTTTTCACCGGAAAGGGTTTCGGCACGCCGGAATGCCGCGCCGGAGGACAGCGTCCCGCCCGTTAAAGAACAAACCCCTTCCAAAATCAGGCTTCAATATTCTTACGCCACAATACCAAAAGTTTCCCGATATGCTGAACCGGTTGCGCGTCAACCGCCTCACACAAGGCATTGCAGATTTCGATGCGTTCGGCACGGTCGTCGCCGAATACGCGCACCTTAATCAGCTCATGCGCCGTCAGTGCCGCATCGGTTTCCTTGATGACCGCGTCCGTCAAACCCTGCTGACCGACCATCACAACAGGATGGAGATGGTGCGCGCGCGCTTTCAGTTCCAAAATTTCTTTGGTGTTCAATTTGGTATCCGTCATTTTCCTACTGCTTGAATAAAAAGAATAATGCAGCATTGTACGCGATTTGGCGCAGCAGGGGCAAAATTAACGTACAATACGCGGTTTCCATTCCGACCCGCGAACCACTATGGCTGTACGTTCCAAATCCTCAAAAGCGTGGCTGTACGAACACGTCAACGATCATTACGTCCATATGGCGCAAAAAGACGGCTACCGCGCCCGTGCCGCATACAAACTTTTGGAAATCAACGAAAAAGACAAATTAATCAAACCCGGCACGGTACTTGCCGACTTGGGCAGCGCACCGGGAAGCTGGTCGCAGGTTGCCGCCAAGCTGACGGGTACTTCCGGAGCAGTTTTCGCCTTGGACATCCTGCCTATGGAAGCCATAGGGGGCGTGTCCTTCATTCAGGGCGACTTCCGCGAGAACGACGTACTGGCACAATTCGAAACCTTGTTGGACAACCGCCCGCTCGACCTTGTAATCTGCGATATGGCGCCCAATATGTCGGGCAATGCCGTAACCGACCAGGCACGCAGCTTTTATCTGTGCGAACTGGCTTTGGACTTCGCCTCGCAACACCTGAAAACCGGAGGCAGCTTTTTGGTCAAAGTCTTTCAGGGTGCAGGCTATCAGGAATACATGGCAGCCATGCGCGAAATTTTCGGCACGGTGCAGACGCGCAAACCCGAAGCCTCGCGCAATCGCTCCAGTGAGATTTATTTATTGGGCAAAAATAAACGCTGACAATACAGACGGCGTGTTTTACAATCATTTCCGTTTTACACCTCAATTATGGAGCCTTGCTAAGTGGGGAACACCTTTAAATCAATCCTTGTCTGGGTCGCCTTGGGTATCGGCCTGATGGCTGCGTTCAACGCTTTAGACGGTAAAAAAGAAGACAACGGGCAAATCGAATATTCTCAGTTCATCCAACAGGTCAACAACGGCGAAGTATCCGGCGTCAATATCGAAGGATCCGTCGTCAGCGGTTACCTGATTAAAGGCGAGCGCGCCGACAAAAGCACCTTCTTCACCAACGCGCCTTTGGACGACAACCTAATTAAAACGCTGCTCGACAAAAACGTCCGCGTAAAAGTAACGCCGGAAGAAAAACCGAGCGCGCTGACTGCCCTGTTTTACAGCCTGCTGCCCGTCCTGCTGCTGATTGGCGCATGGTTCTACTTTATGCGTATGCAGACAGGCGGCGGCGGAAAAGGCGGCGCATTCTCCTTCGGCAAAAGCCGCGCCCGCCTGCTGGACAAAGATGCCAACAAAGTGACCTTTGCCGATGTCGCCGGCTGCGACGAAGCCAAAGAAGAAGTGCAGGAAATCGTCGATTACCTCAAAGCACCGAACCGCTATCAAAGCCTCGGCGGCCGCGTGCCGCGCGGCATCCTGCTGGCGGGCAGCCCGGGAACCGGTAAAACACTCTTGGCGAAAGCCATTGCAGGCGAAGCCGGCGTGCCGTTCTTCAGCATTTCAGGTTCCGACTTTGTCGAAATGTTCGTCGGTGTCGGTGCGAGTCGCGTCCGCGATATGTTCGAGCAGGCGAAGAAAAACGCTCCCTGTATCATCTTTATTGATGAAATCGACGCAGTCGGCCGCCAACGCGGCGCAGGTTTGGGCGGCGGCAATGATGAGCGCGAGCAAACATTAAACCAATTGTTAGTTGAAATGGACGGTTTTGAGAGCAATCAGACTGTAATTGTGATTGCGGCAACCAACCGCCCCGACGTACTCGACCCTGCGCTGCAACGCCCCGGCCGCTTCGACCGCCAAGTCGTCGTCCCCCTGCCGGACATCCGGGGGCGCGAACAGATTTTGAACGTCCATTCTAAAAAAGTGCCTTTGGACGAATCTGTGGATTTATTGTCCCTCGCGCGCGGCACGCCGGGCTTTTCCGGTGCGGACTTGGCGAACCTGGTCAACGAAGCCGCCCTGTTTGCCGGCCGCCGCAACAAAGTCAAAGTCGATCAGAGCGATTTTGAAGATGCCAAAGACAAAATCTATATGGGTCCGGAACGCCGCAGTATGGTGATGCACGAAGACGAAAAACGTGCGACGGCGTATCACGAATCCGGACACGCGATTGTTGCCGAAAGCCTGCCCTTTACCGACCCCGTCCACAAAGTAACCATTATGCCGCGCGGACGTGCGCTGGGTCTGACTTGGCAGCTTCCCGAACGCGACCGCATCAGTATGTATAAAGATCAGTTGTTGAGCCAGCTCTCCATCCTGTTCGGCGGACGGATTGCCGAAGACATCTTCGTCGGACGCATCTCCACCGGCGCATCAAACGATTTCGAACGCGCCACCCAAATGGCGCGCGAAATGGTAACGCGCTACGGCATGAGCGACAAAATGGGCGTGATGGTTTATGCGGAAAACGAAGGCGAAGTCTTCTTGGGGCGCAGCGTAACCCGTTCGCAAAACATTTCCGAGAAAACCCAGCAGGACATCGACGCGGAAATCCGCCGGATTTTGGACGAGCAGTATCAGGTTGCCTACAAAATCCTCGATGAAAACCGCGACAAGATGGAAACGATGTGCAAAGCCCTGATGGAATGGGAAACCATCGACCGCGATCAGGTATTGGAAATTATGGCGGGCAAACAACCCAGCCCGCCCAAGGATTACAGCCACAACCTGCGCGAGAATACGGACGCGGCGGAAGATAACGCGCCGCACGCTCCGTCTCGGGAAGAAACCGAAGCACCTGCCCCGGCAGACACCGCCTCGACAGAGTCCGAGCAGCAGCCTGAAAACAAGGCTTAACTCCCCGAACAAACGGCAGCCCGCAAGCTGCCGTTTTCCCATCTTGTTTTCAGACGGCATTTCCCGCCCAATGCCGTCTGAAACGCAAAAGCCGTATCGGTTTTTGCGAATCTGCGATATGGCGGTTTAAATTGAAATCAGACGAGGCAAGGCTGTACCGGTTTAAAATTAAACCGCTATAATACCGCCCTTCAAATACACGCCCGCATTGGTGATGCCTGTGAAAAAAGTTGAAAAAAACATCTTGGTGCTGCACGGCGCGGATAAAATGTTCGAGCTGGTCGACAAGGTTGAGGATTACCCGAACTTTCTACCGTGGTACAGCAAGACCGAAGTCATCGGGCGTAGCGGCAACGAACTGAAGGCGCGGCTGTTTATGGACTATATGCACGTGCGCCAATCATTCGCCACGCACAACCGCAACATACCCGGCAAGGAAATCCGTATGGATTTGCTTGACGGCCCGTTCAAAACCCTGCGCGGGACATGGAAGTTCATCGATTTGGGCGACGATATGTGCAAAATCGAATTCAACCTTGAATACGATTTTTCCAATGCCGTTTTGTCCGCCTTAATTTCTCCCGTCTTCAACCACCTTTCCGCCACGCTGGTCGAAGCGTTCGTCAAAGAGGCAGACCGCCGTTATGCTTGAAATTGAGATTGTGTACGGTCTGCCCGACCGACAGGTTTTGAAAACCATGCAGCTTGCCGAGGGAACAACCGTCCGCGCCGCCGCACTGCAAAGCGGTTTGGACGGCATATTTGAAGATTTAAACCTGCATTCCGCGCCTTTGGGCATTTTCGGCAAAGCCGTCAAGGACGACACACCGCTGCGCGACGGCGACCGCATCGAAGTGTACCGCCCGCTGTTGATCGACCCCAAAGAAGCGCGCCGCAAACGCATTCAAAATCAAGAAAAATAACCATGCCGTCTGAAGCCTTCAGACGGCATTCGACAGAAACACGGAAAATATCATGTCAAACACAATCAAAATGGTTGTCGGCTTGGGCAACCCGGGCAAAGAATACGAACAGACCCGCCACAATGCGGGTTTTTGGTTCCTCGACGAACTGGCTTGGAAGTGGAAGGCTTCGTTTAAAGAAGAAAAAAAATTCTTCGGCGAAGTCGCCCGTGCTACCCTGCCCGACGGCGATGTCTGGCTGCTCAAGCCGACCACGTTCATGAACCGTTCCGGACAGGCAGTTGCCGCCCTTGCGCAGTTTTATAAAATCAAATCCGAAGAAATCCTCGTCGTCCACGACGAACTCGACATTCCTTGCGGACGGATCAAATTCAAACTCGGCGGCGGCAACGGTGGACACAACGGCTTGAAAGACATTCAGGCACGGCTCGGCACGGCCGACTATTACCGCCTGCGCCTCGGTATCGACCACCCGGGCGACCGCAACCTCGTCGTCGGCTATGTCCTGAACAAACCCAGCGCGGAACACCGCCAACAGATTGACGATGCCATTGCCAAATCCCTGCAAGCCATACCCGACATCCTTGCCGGCAAATGGGAAGAAGCAACACGTTTCCTGCATAGCAAATGACCCAATGCCGTCTGAAGCCCTTTCAGACGGCATTTTCCCGATTTCCATATCCGAACAGTCATGACCGAACTCAAACAGCTTATCCAAACCGAATCCGTCCCCGTCATCGAAGAAACCCTCGATTTTCTGCTGTACGAATGCAGCATCGACGACGCACCGTCCGCCGAAGAAGTGGCACAATGGCGCGACATACTTGCCGCACGCGGCGGCAAATTCCTGCGCCTGTCCGAAATCTGCCAAATGTGGCTGGACGAGGAGGCAGCATGAAGCTGCCGCGCAACCGCTTTATCCTGCTTTCCGCATTGTGGTTTGCCGGCGGCATCTATGCGCTGCTCAGACCCGCCGAAACCGCGCCGCCGCCTTTTCCGCATTTTGACAAAGTGGCGCACCTCGCCCTGTTTTTCGCACAAATCTGGCTTCTGACCAAAGCATTCAGAACAGGAAAACTTCCCATCCCCTACTGCAGCCTGATTGCGTTCGCCTTCTGTTTTGCCGTAGTCAGCGAATGCGCTCAGGCATGGTTTACCGCAACGCGAACCGGCAGTTTGGGCGATGTCCTTGCCGATATGGCGGGTACGGTTCTCGCACTCTTTGCCGCCCGCGCCGCCTGCCGCTTGGACTGAATCGGTTTATTTCTCCCAAACAGGATGAATCCCCCCGATGCATCCTGTTTTTCTCCTTACATATCAATCCCATCTCATAAACAAAACCGACAAATCGTTTACAATATATTTACACTACATCGGATTACAAATATACTCGAACCAGTTGCAGAACCGGCGGTTTCACAAACCGTTTCGGATTGCACGACACAAAAGAAAAACCGATTTTGTTGCCTTAAAGGAGCATTCATGAACCTGCATGCAAAGGACAAAACCCAGCATCCCGAAAACGTCGAGCTGCTCAGTGCGCAGAAGCCGATTACCGACTTTAAGGGTCTGCTGACCACTATTATTTCCGCCGTCATCTGTTTCGGCATTTACCACATCCTGCCTTACAGTCCCGATGCCAATAAAGGTATCGCGCTGCTGATTTTCGTTGCCGCACTTTGGTTTACCGAAGCCGTCCACATTACCGTAACCGCACTGATGGTGCCGGTTCTCGCCGTCGTACTCGGTTTCCCGGATATGGACATCAAAAAGGCAATGGCAGGTTTCGCCGACCCGACAATTTATATCTTCTTCGGCGGTTTCGCACTCGCCACCGCCCTGCATATGCAGCGTCTCGACCGCAAAATCGCCGTCAGCCTGCTGCACCTGTCGCGCGGCAATATGAAAGTGGCGGTTTTGATGTTGTTCCTCGTTACCGCCTTTCTGTCCATGTGGATCAGCAACACCGCGACCGCCGCGATGATGCTGCCTTTGGCAATGGGTATGATGAGCCACCTCGACCAGGAAAAAGAACGCAAAACCTATGTCTTCGTTTTGCTCGGCATTGCCTATTGCGCCAGTATCGGCGGCTTGGGAACAGTCGTTGGTTCGCCGCCGAACATGATTGCCGCCAAAGCCCTGAATCTCGATTTCGTCAGCTGGATGAAACTCGGTCTGCCCATGATGCTGCTGATTCTGCCGCTGATGCTGTTCTCCATGTACGTCATCCTCAAGCCCAACCTGAACGAGCGCGTGGAAGTTAAAGCCGAATCGATTCCGTGGACTTTGCACCGCGTTATCGCGCTGTTGATTTTCTTGGCCGCTGCCATCGCTTGGGTATTCAGCTCCAAAATCAAAGCCGCATTCGGTATTTCCAACCCCGATACCGTTATCGCCCTGATTGCCGCCGTTGCCGTCGTCGTCTTCGGCGTGGCGCAATGGAAAGAAGTTGCCCGCAACACCGACTGGGGCGTATTGATGCTCTTCGGCGGCGGTATCAGCTTAAGCGCGCTGCTGCAATCTTCCGGCGCATCTGAAGCACTGGGTCAACAGGTTGCTTCCACATTCTCCCATTCTCCTGCATTGCTGGTGATTTTCGTGGTTGCCGCCTTTATCATCTTCCTGACCGAGTTCACCAGTAACACGGCTTCTGCCGCCCTGCTTGTGCCCATTTTCGCCAGCATCGCCGCGCAAATGGGCCTGCCCGAACAAGTCTTGGTATTCGTCATCGGTGTTGGCGCGTCTTGCGCCTTCATGCTGCCGGTTGCCACACCGCCTAACGCGATTGTGTTCGGCACGGGCTTAATCAAGCAACGCGAAATGATGAATGTCGGCATACTGCTGAACATCCTCTGCGTAGTATTGGTTGCTCTGTGGGCATACTTCTTCCTGATGTAAATCCGATTCCCTAAAACGATGCCGTCTGACATAATCCGTTCAGACGGCATTGGATTTTCCGCAAGCCTCCCAATTTTGCCTGTGATTTTCAACGAAAGGAAACCCATGATTATCCTGCACACCAACAAAGGCGACATCAAAATCGAACTCGATTTCGACAAAGCCCCTGTTACCGCCAAAAACTTCGAGCAATACGTCAAAGACGGCTTCTACGACGGCGTAATCTTCCACCGCGTCATCAAAGGCTTCATGATTCAAGGCGGCGGCATGGATGAAAACATGAACGAAAAAGAAACGCGCGATCCGATTCAAAACGAAGCGTCCAACGGCCTGCCCAACGATAAATACACCATCGCCATGGCACGCACTTCCGACCCCCATTCCGCCAGTGCGCAATTCTTCATCAACACTGCCGACAATGCCTTCCTCAACCAACGCTCCAAAGAAATGTACGGCAGAACCGTCGTACAAGACTGGGGTTATGCCGTATTCGGCAAGGTAGTCGACGGTTTTGACGCTGTCGACGCCATCGAAGGCGTATCCACCAAACGCCACGGCTACCATGACGACGTACCGACCGAACCTGTCATCATCATTAAAGCCGAAGCGGTATAAACCGGCAATCCGAAAGCAGCCTGCACAAAGGCTGCTTTTTTTGTTTCAGGCGGCATAAAATCCAAGCACATATGCCGTCTGAACACCTCCCGCAGGCCTTCGGACAATGTTGCAACGTGTTAAAATAGCCTCCTTTCCTGAAACCACAACAAGGAAACCATCATGGCAAATATTGCCCGCGACATCTTCAAAGCCTACGACATCCGAGGCATTGTCGATAAAACCCTGACCAACGAAGCCGCCTATCTCATCGGCAAAGCCATCGCCACCAGAGCCGCCGAAAAAGGTATTACCCGCATCGCACTCGGACGCGACGGCCGTTTGAGCGGCCCCGGCCTGATGGCACAAATCCAACGCGGTTTTACCGACAGCGGCATCGACGTCCTCAACGTCGGCATGGTTGCCACGCCCATGCTGTATTTCGCCGCCATCAACGAATGCGGCGGCAGCGGCGTAATGATTACCGGCAGCCACAATCCGCCCGATTACAATGGTTCCAAAATGATGCTCGGCGGCGACACGCTCGCAGGCGAAGCCATTCAAGAACTTTTAGCCATTATTGAAAAAGACGGTTTTGTTGCCGCCGACAAACAAGGCAACGTAACCGAAAAAGACATCTCCGGCGAATACCACAACCACATCGTCGGCCACATCAAACTCAAACGCCCCATGAAAATCGCCATCGACGCAGGCAACGGCGTAGGCGGCGCATTCGCAGGCAAACTCTACAAAGGCTTGGGCAATGAAGTTACCGAACTTTTCTGCGAAGTGGACGGCAACTTCCCTAATCACCACCCCGACCCTTCCAAACCGAAAAACCTGCAAGACCTCATCGTCGAGCTCAAAAACGGCGAGGCCGAAATCGGCTTGGCATTTGACGGCGATGCCGACCGCTTGGGCGTAGTCACCAAAGACGGCAACATCATCTATCCAGACCGCCAATTAATGCTTTTCGCGCAAGACGTGTTGAGCCGCAATCCTAAAGCCAAAGTGATTTTCGACGTCAAATCCACCCGTCTGCTCGCGCCTTGGATTAAAGAACACGGCGGCGAACCTGTGATGGAAAAAACCGGCCACAGCTTCATCAAATCCACCATGAAAAAAACCGGCGCACTGGTTGCCGGTGAAATGAGCGGTCACGTTTTCTTTAAAGAACGCTGGTTCGGCTTCGACGACGGCATGTATGCCGGTGCACGCCTCTTGGAAATCCTGTCTGCCTTCGACAATCCGTCCGAAGTATTGAACAAGCTGCCGCAAAGCATTTCCACACCCGAACTCAACATCGACCTGCCCAAAGGCAGCAACGGCCATCAGGTTATCGACGAACTTGCCGCCAAAGCCAAATTCGAAGGCGTGACCGAAATCATCACCATCGACGGCCTGCGCGTTGAATTCCCCAACGGCTTCGGCCTGATGCGTGCTTCCAATACCACGCCGATTTTGGTGTTGCGTTTTGAAGCGGACACGCAAGCAGCCATCGAGCGTATTCAAAACCAATTCAAATCCGTCATCGAAAGCAATCCAAATCTAATCTGGCCTCTGTAAAGATAGAAAATCTGCATATCCTCAGAAATAATTAAGAAAGGAATCTCTTATGGATAAAGAAATTAAAATTTGCCCAAGATGTGAGCAAGGCTACCTTTATCATGCAAAGCCTAAATATTTCTCTGGGGAGGTCATTTTATGCGATGAATGTTATGCTATGTGGCTTGGGGATATGAAAATTTTTTACGGACAATATGGAAAAGATTTTTATGATTATCATGAGTTTATGAAAGATAAAGGCATAGAAGAAATAAATATGTGGGAAGGAGAGCTTTTTGATCACCCATATTATGAGGATGAAAAATTTAAATAATTGATTTTCTGTTCCCCGAATTTGGGAAATACGATGATATTTTAAACCCAAATATTATTTAAAGTAGCAAAATGCCGTCTGAAAGTTTCAGACGGCATTTTTCATAAATGGTTAATCAAATCTTGGCAGATTGGATTTGGCTTAAAAATCTCCGCGTCCGTTCGTGTTTGGGGTGGTCGAACAATTCTTTCGGGCTGCCCTGCTCTACGATAACGCCGCCGTCCATGACGACGACGGTAGTCGCCACCTCAAGCGCGAACTTGATTTCGTGGGTCACGACGACCATCGTCCAGCCTTCTTGCGCCAATTCCTTCATGGTATCCAAAACATCTTGCACCAATTCAGGGTCAAGCGCGGAAGTCGGTTCGTCAAACAACATCAGCTCGGGCTGAATCGCCAATGCGCGGGCGATGCCGACGCGCTGCTGTTGACCGCCGGAAAGCTGGTAGGGGTAGAGGTCAATCTTGTCGCCCAAACCGACTTTTTCAAGCAATTTCAAAGCTTCTTCGCGCGCTTTGGCGACAGGCTTGCCCTGTACGGCAACCGGTCCTTCCATCACGTTTTCCAACGCGGTTTTGTGCGGAAAGAGGTTATATTGTTGGAACACCATGCCGGATTTTCGGCGCAGCGCCAAAATATCGTGTTTGCTTGGTTTTTTGGCAAAATCGATGCTTAACGGCTGCTCGTTGTCAAACTCGATCTGACCTTGTTCAGGCATTTCCAGCGCGTTTAAACAGCGCAGAAACGTCGTTTTGCCTGAGCCGGAAGGTCCGAGAATGACAACCACCTGCCCTTTGCCCACATCCAAATCGATGCCGCGCAAAATAGCGTTTTCGCCGAAGGTTTTGCGGATATTGCGGATTTTAATCATGGCTTTCCCTTATTTGGCGACATAGCGGTCGAAGCGTTTTTCCAAGCTCGCCTGAATCAGGAACAGCACTTTGCAGAAACACCAATAAACCAATGCGGCTTCGATATAAACCGGCAAAAAGTCATAAGTACGGTTTGCCGTCTCTTGGGCGACACGGAAAAGCTCCGTTACCGTTACTACGGCGGCAAGCGAGGTGTTTTTGAACAAGCCGATAAACTCGTTGCTCAAAGGCGGCACGGCAACGCGGAATGCCTGTGGCGCGACAATGCGGCGGAAAGTCTGCATATAGGTCATGCCGATGGAGAAACCTGCTTCCCATTGGCCTTTAGGTACGGACAAAATTGCCGCGCGTATGGTTTCGGAAGCGTATGCGCCGACATTGAGCGAAAAGCCGATGATGGCGGCAGGAATCGGGTCAATATAGATGCCGACGGAAGGCAGCCCGTAAAACACAATCACAAGCTGCACCAACAGCGGCGTACCGCGAATGACGGAAATATAAAATTCCACCAGCTTCAGCAAGCATCTTTGGAAAATGCCGCCGGAGGGCATGATTCGCACCAAAGCAACGGCTACGGCAATAATCATGCCGATAACGAAAGAAGCGATCGCTAAAGGCAAAGATACTGCGAAGCCGGCTTTGACCATAGGCCAAAACGCGCTGATGAGCATATCAGCGCGTGTTTCCGTCATAAACGGCAGAGAGGCAAGGAAATTATTTAACACTGATGTCTTTTCCGAAGAATTGTTCACCCAGTTTTTTCAGCGTGCCGTCGGCTTTCAGCTCGTTGATTGCCGTACTGAATTTTGCCACGACTTCGTCATTGCCTTTATTGACAATCAAGCCGGAACCGACTTTTTCATCGGCAGGCGCAGACCAAACGATTTTCACGCCAGCATTTGGGTTTTTCTTCAGGTAGTCCAATACCGCCAATTCGTCGTTCAGGGTTGCATCGGCACGTTTTTGTTCAATCAGGGTCAGCGATTGCGCCAAACCATCAACAGCCACCAAATCTGCGCCTGCAGCTTTGGCTTTTTCACCGTAGTTGCTGGTCAGGGATTGTGCGGTTTTCACGCCTTTGATGTCGTCGATAGATTTGATGTTGCTGTCTTTACGGGCAACCAAAACCGCACCGCTCCAGCTATAAGGCTCGGATTTGTCGAATGTCGCTTGACGCTCAGGGCTGGTCAGGCCGACTTGGTTTGCCACCACGTCAAAACGGCCGGCTTTCAAGCCTGCCATCATCGAATCCCATTGTGTTTCTTTAAATTCAACTTTGATGCCCAGTTTGTCGGCAACTGCGCGGGTTACTTCGACATCGTAGCCGGTCAATTTGCCGTCTTTGTCGTGGTAGGTAAACGGTGCGTAAGTGCCTTCCGTGCCGACGGTAACCGTGCCTTTATTGTTGATGCGTTCGATTAAAGAACCGGAAACTGCCGATTGTGCAGGCGCGGAAGATGCTCCGCTGCCGCCTTCCGAACCGCCGCAGGCCGCCAAAACCAATGCGGTCATACCGCCGAGTATGAATTTTTTCAACATAATCTTCTCCTGAAGAAAAAGTGTGCAAGGGCTGCATTCTAAGTGAAATTGCGGCAAATACAAAGAACACTTTCATCACGCTGCCGAACCCGATTGCAACCAAACGGACATGCCGTCTGAATCTCCCTTGCTTTCAGACGGCATGTCCGAACTACCCGCGCAACCTGCAACAGTACAAAAAGTCGAACAGAAACCTTCTCAAACCAAAATTAAAGAAACTGAAAGAGAATCAGGCAGAACCCAAACCGTAAATAAAACACCGCGCGATACGCAAACATCAGATGCCTGCTTGCCGATTCTGTCAAAATCCGACTGCCGATTCAGTGCTATAATCCCACCCATAAAACACATGAGACCACAGAGGAACATCATGAATACGCCCCAATCAGCCATCATTCCCGACCACGCCCAAGCCGGCATCTTTATCGAAGCCGACATCGCCGCCAACCGCACCGACGATATCAAAACCGCCTGCCGTGTTTCGCTTGACGCGTTAACTGCCTTGAAAGCCCGCTTTCCGGACGACATTTTAGGCTTGACGATAGCTTTCGGCAGCAAAGCATGGGCAACATTCGGACACCCGGAAGAAGGTCGGGAAATCAAACCGTTTCCCGAAATGGGTAACGGGCTTGCACCGTCCACGCAACACGACCTCTACATCCACATCCAATCCCTCCGGCAAAGCGCCGCCTACGCGCTTGCCCAATCCGTTTTGGGCGCATTCGGCGACAGCATATGCGTCGCTTCCGAAGAACACGGTTTGCGCCTGTATCAGGATCGCGGGCTGGACGGTTTCGTCGACGGCACGGAAAACCCGCAGGGCGATGAAAAAATCCGCGAAGTCGCCATCATCCCCGAAGGGCTGCCCGATGCGGGCGGCAGCTATGTACTGCTGCAAAAATACCTGCACGATTTGAAAAAATGGGATGCCGTCCCCGTCGCCGAACAGGAGGCCTCGGTCGGACGCAGCAAGGAAACCGACGACGAATTCAGCCGCGATGTCCGCCTGCCCGATTCGCACCTCGGCCGCGTCAACCTGAAAGAAAACGGAGTCGGCCTGAAAATCGTCCGCCGCAGCCTGCCCTTCGGCAAAATCAGCGGTGAACACGGTTTGATGTTTACCGCATACTGCCGCACGCTGCACAATATCGAAGCGCAATTATTGAGTATGTTCGGCGATACGGACGGCAAAACCGACCTGCTGCTCCGGCACCTCTCCGCCGCCGTTTCGGGCGGATACTACTACGCCCCGTCCCTCGAACGCCTGCAAAACCTCTGATGCGGACCATGCCGTCTGAAACCCTTTTTCAGACGGCATTTTCCTGTTTTACCATCCAACCGTTTTCCCATATGCCCCATGTCTGCAAGCATCCAAGCATTTGACCCGCTGGCCGTCCCCATTGCCGGCACCAACCTGATTGAAGCCTCTGCCGGCACCGGCAAAACCTACGGCATCGCCGCCCTGTTTACACGTTTGATCGTATTGGAACAAAAAAGCGTCGAACGCGTATTGGTCGTAACCTTCACCAAAGCCGCCACCGCCGAGCTGAAAACACGCCTGCGCGCGCGTTTGGACGATGTGTTACAGGTTTTAGAAAGCAAAGAAATTGCCAAACTTGGAGACGACACGCTTTCAGACGGCATCGCCGCCTATTGTGCCGAACACCACAAAGGCGACACCTTCCTGCCCGCACTCTTGGAACAGGCTTTGCAAAAAGAAAGCCGGACGCGTCTGATTGTCCGCCTCAAAGCCGCCATCGGGCAATTCGACAACGCCGCCATCTATACCATACACGGCTTCTGCCAACGTATCCTGCGCGACTACGCCTTCCTGTGCCAAGCACCGTTCGATGTCGAACTGGCCGAAGAAGACGGCGACCGCCTGCTTGTCCCGGCGCAAGATTTTTGGCGCGAACGCGTCAGCAACGACCCCCAGCTTGCCGCATTGGCGTTTAAACGCAAGGCTGTGCCGCAAACTGTCCTTGCCCAAATCCGCGCCTACCTGTCCCGCCCGTACCTGAATTTCCGCTTTCCGCAAACCAATTTGCCGCAAGCCCGGGATGCCGCTTTGGCAAGCTGGCAAAACATTTGCGGAAATCTAGCTGAATTAAAAGAAACTTTTTGGCGCATCCACCCCCTTTTAAACGGCAATTCGTATCGGAAAAACAGTTTTGCCGAACTGTTTGACGCGTTGGAACAAAAAGCCCTGTCGCCGGATTTGCCCTTTTTGGAGGCAAAGCTGCACGAACGGCTCTTGAAACTCTCATCCGACAAACTCGAAGCCGCCCTCAAAAAAGGCAAAACGCCCGATGCGGCAGTATTTGCCGAATTGCAGAAACTGGCAGACTTCGGGCGCGATTTGAACGCACTCGAAGAAGCGGAAGAAGCAACAATGATCCGGCTGCAACTGGATTTAATCGGATACCTCAACCGCAGCCTTGCCGAGATGAAGAAAACCCGCCGCGAACGCGGTTTCGACGACCTGCTGCTCGATGTCCACACCGCGCTGACCGACAATCCGCACGCCGAAACCCTCGCCCGCGCCGTTGCCGAAAACTGGGAAACCGCACTGATCGACGAGTTCCAAGACACCGACCCGCTGCAATACGAAATCTTCCAAAAGATTTTCATCGCCCAAAACCGCCCGCTGTTTCTGGTCGGCGACCCAAAACAGGCGATTTACAGCTTTCGCGGTGCGGATATTTACGCCTATCTTCAGGCGGCGGAAGACGCGCAGCACCGCTACACGCTCGCCACCAACTACCGCAGCCACGCCGCGCTTATCGGCAGCATCGGCGCGCTGTTCCGCCTCAAAGAACGTCCGTTCGTTTTGGAAAACATCGGCTATTCGGAAGTCGGTGCGGCGCGTGCCGAAAGCAGGTTGTCGCCCAAACGTCCTGCCGTACAGCTCCGTTGGCTGCACGAAAACGACAATGAAAAAGCCAACAAAGACGTTTTGCGCCGCCGTGCCGCCGACTATTGCGCCGACGAAATCGCCCACACGCTCAACGAAGCCGCCGGAGGCCGTCTGAATTTCAAAGGCCGCCCGCTGCAGTCGGGCGATATTGCCGTTCTGGTACGCACGCACAACGAGGCGGTGATGGTTTCCGCCGCACTGAAAAAACGGCAGGTGCAAAGCGTCCTGCTTTCGCGCGAATCCGTGTTCGCCTCGCCCGAAGCCGCCGCCCTGTCCGCACTCATCGGCTTCTGGCTCGAACCGCGCCGCGCCGGAACGCTGCGCTTTGTCCTGACAAGCAACATATTCGGTTATGACGCGCAGCAATTGCACGACTTCAACCAAAACGAAAGCGAGATTTTGCATTGGGCGGAATCTGCCCGAACCGCACTCGACATATGGCAAAAATACGGCATTTTCGCCGCCATGCAGCAGTTTTCCCAAACACACGGCATCGAAACGCGCCTTTTAAGCCGGAACAACGGGCGCAGCCTGACCAATTATTTCCAACTGCTCGAACTGCTTGCCGCCGAAGACACGCAAAACCGCAACCCCGCCGCGCTGCACAAATGGCTGCGCGACCAAATCAGCCTGGCCGGCAACAACGGCGGCGACAACCGCGCCATCCGTTTGGAAAGCGACGAAGATTTGGTCAAAATCGTTACCATGCACGCCTCGAAAGGTTTGCAGTATCCGCTGGTGTACTGTCCGTTTGCGTGGGACGCGCAAGATACCGGGCCGTCTGACTGGCAAATCCTCCACCAAAGCGCAAACCGAACCGAACTGTTGGCAAAGGCGCAACTGTCGGAAGACGAACAGAAGCAATACGCCGACGAAGAAATGGCGGAACGCCTGCGCCTGCTTTATGTCGCGCTGACGCGTGCCGAGGAACAGCTCAACATCTACGCCGCCTATTCTTCCGATACCGCCGACAACCCCCTCGCCTACCTGATCGAAGGCTCGCTCCAAGACAGCCGCGAAACCGTCCGCCAAACCTATGACCGAGAAAAAGACGGCATCGCGATGCTCAAACACAACTGGCGGCGCGTGGCGGACAACGCCCCTTCCGGCACGGATTTCGCCTTCACAGAAAATGCGCCACCCCCTGCCGTATATTGCGGCAACGCCGGTCAAACCGCCGAATTTGCCGCCTCCGACATTCCCAAGCGCGGTTTCCGCTTCATCCGCCACACCAGCTTCACCGCCTTAAGCCGCCAAACCCAAACGCCCGACGATGGGGAAGAAGAGGTGCAGCCTTCCCTAGACCCTGCAGAAACGGCAGAATCAACTATGCCGTCTGAAACACCGACGGCTTCAGACGGCATATCGATACACGACTTTCCGAAAGGCACGCAGGCGGGGCTGTGCCTGCACGAAATTCTTGAAGATTTCAAATTCGGACAAGCAGCCGCCGGACAGGAAACCCTCATTGCCGACAAGCTGAAAAAATACGGTTTTGAAGAAATATGGCTGCCCGCCGTTGCCGAAATGGCGGAAGCCTGCCGCAAAACGCCGCTGACGGGGGCATACTGCCTGTCCGACATCCCGCCCGAGTGCCGCTGTCCCGAAATGGGCTTTACCCTCCACACCGAAGACTTCGGCCTCAAACGGCTGCGCGACTGGTTTGCCCGCGACGATATCCGATTGCCCGAAGTCTGCCGTGCCGCCGCCGAAACGCTCGACTTCCACACCGTCAACGGCTTTTTAAACGGCTTTGTCGATATGGTCTGCCAAGACCCCGACGGCAATATCTGCGTCATCGACTACAAATCAAACCACCTCGGCGCGGACGCATCCGCCTACACGCAACAGGCGATGGATGAAGCCGTCGCGCACCACCACTATTACCTTCAGGCACTGATTTACGCCGTTGCCGCCGCGCGCTATTTCAAACTGCGCGGACAACCGCCCGCCGCCGTTTCCGTCCGCTACCTGTTTTTGCGCGGCACAGACGGCAAAGGCGGCGGCGTTTGGCGTTGGGACATAGATGCCGCCGCTTTGGAACAGATAAAATAACTTCCCGTCCCTTAAGACAACAACCGCAGGAGAACCCTATGAATATCAAACACCTGATTACCGCCGCACTCATTGCCTCAGCCGCCTTTGCCACGCAGGCAGCCCCGCAAAAACCCCTATCCGCCGCCCAAACCACGCAACATTCAGCCGTTTGGATCGATGTCCGCAGCGAACAGGAATTTAGCGAAGGTCATTTGCACAACGCGGTCAACATCCCCGTCGACCAAATCGTCCGCCGCATACACGAAGCCGCGCCCGACAAAGACACGCCGGTCAACCTCTACTGCCGCAGCGGACGGCGTGCCGAAGCTGCCCTTCAAGAACTGAAAAAAGCAGGTTATACAAATGTTGCCAATCACGGCAGTTATGAAGACCTGCTCAAAAAAGGGATGAAATGACACAATGCCGTCTGAAAGGACAGGCTTTCAGACGGCATACAGCACTCCGGCACGCGGCGCAACATCGGGCGCGGCGCGTGCCGCCCCGTCCGAAGCCTGATAAACAAACCGATAAGGAACAATGATGAAACACATACTCCCCCTGATTGCCGCATCCGCACTCTGCATTTCAACCGCTTCAGCACATCCTGCCGTCAAACCGTCCACCCAAAACGAAACCGCTATGACCACGCATACCCTCACCTCAAAATACAGTTTTGACGAAACCGTCAGCCGCCTTGAAACCGCCATAAAAAGCAAAGGGATGAACATTTTTGCCGTCATCGACCATCAGGAAGCCGCCCGCCGAAACGGCTTAACGATGCAGCCGGCAAAAGTCATCATCTTCGGCACGCCCAAAGCCGGTACGCCGCTGATGGTCAAAGACCCCGCCTTCGCCCTGCAACTGCCCCTGCGCGTCCTCGTTACCGAAACAGACGGCAAAGTACGCGCCGTCTATACCGATACGCGCGCCCTGATTGCCGACAGCCGCATCGGTTTTGACGAAGTGGCAAACACTTTGGCAAACGCCGAAAAACTGATACAAAAAACCGTAGGCGAATAAGCCCGTCGCCGACATATGGCGGATGGAAATCAAATGCACACGCCCCTCATTCCCACGAAGTCGGGAATCCAATCGGTTGGGTTACCGTGATTTTCAATCATTGCCAAAACGGACGATTCCGGATTCCCGCCTTCGCGGGGATGACGGGCGTGTGTGTTTTTGCCATATCACAGGCAACTTTGCCGCAAATCTTATCTGTCGCCGGTATGCCTTCTTGTTTCAATCCGCCACAAACCAAATGCCGTCTGAACCTTCAGACGGCATTTCCGTTTATTCCCTGCTGTCGCGGCAAATATCGATGGCTTCCTGCAAACTCGAAACGCCGTAGATTTTCAGGTTCGGAAACTCTTTGGCGTTGCGCGGCATATTGGCTTTGGGGACGATGGCGCGTTTGAAGCCGAGTTTTTCCGCTTCTTTGAGCCGCTCTTGTCCGCGCGCGACGGGGCGGACTTCGCCGCTTAAGCCGATTTCGCCGAAAACCACGGTTTTTTCAGGCATAGGGCGGTTGCGGAAGCTGGAAAGCATCGCGAGGATAACCGCCAAATCCGCCGCCGGTTCGCCGATTTTCACGCCGCCGACGGCGTTGAGGAACACATCCTGATCGAAACAGGCGATGCCGCCGTGTCGGTTTAATACGGCAAGCAGCATCGCGAGGCGGTTTTGTTCCAGTCCGACGGTGAGACGTTTGGGCGTAAAGCCGTGCGCGTCATCGACCAATGCCTGAATTTCGACCAAAAGCGGACGGCTGCCTTCCTGTGTAACCAAAACGCACGAGCCGGGCGTGTCGTCGCGGTAGCTGGCGAGGAAAATGGCGGACGGGTTGGACACGCCTTTCAAACCGTTTTCGGTCATCGCGAACACACCCAATTCGTTTGCCGCGCCGAAACGGTTTTTGATGGCGCGTATCATTCGGTAGTTGGAATGCTGGTCGCCCTCGAAATACAGCACGGTATCAACCATATGCTCCAACACGCGCGGGCCGGCAATCGCGCCGTCTTTGGTCACGTGTCCGACCAATATCATAGCGGTGCCCATCTGTTTCGCCATACGCGTCAGTTGGGCGGCGCATTCGCGCACCTGCGACACGGAGCCGGGGGCGGACGTGATTTGGTCGGAATACATGGTTTGGATGGAGTCGATGACGACGACCTCGGGCTGATGCTGTTTCAAGGCCGTCTGAATCGCTTCCATGCGGATTTCGGCAAGAAGGTTTACGCCGTCGGTCGGCAGTTCCAAACGTTGCGCGCGCAGGGCGACCTGCTGGGCGGATTCCTCGCCGGAAACGTACAGCACTTTGCGGCTTTGCGCCATTTTGGCGATGGTCTGCAACAGCAGCGTGGATTTGCCGATGCCGGGGTCGCCGCCGAGCAGGATGACCGCACCATCGACCAAACCGCCGCCCAATACGCGGTCGAGTTCGCCCATACCGGTCGGATTGCGCGGCACTTCGGTCGCAGTAACGGCGGAGAGGGATTGGACGGTCGAAGTGTCCGCCGCCCAAGATTGGAAACGGGCGTTTTTCGGTTCGGGCGCGGCTAAGCTTTCCTGAAGCGTGTTCCACTCGCCGCAATGCGGGCATTTGCCCTGCCATTTCGGGGAAGTGCCGCCGCATCCGGTGCATTGGTAAAGGGTTTTAAGCGTTTTTGCCATCGGTTTTCCCTGCATCTGAAAACAAAAATGCCGTCTGAAAATAAGGACGGTTGAAATTACGCCAATGCGACAACGCCTCCGCCGTCATGTACTATCCGTACACGGCGGATATTGCCGCATTGCCTTATTTTTACCCTAACCTGCCATCCCTCGGCTTTCAGACGGCATATCAGGCAGTTTCCTGCCGGCTTACCTGCCGTGATACTGCCGCGACAGCTCGTGTACGGTGTCGACTAAGATTTTGGCGTGTTCGGGGTCAGCGTGTTGGTTGATGCCGTGTCCGAGGTTGAAGACATGGCCGCTGCCTTGTCCGTAGTCGGCGAGGATGCGTGCGGCTTCGGTGCGGATGGATTCCGGCGTACCGAAGAGGGCGGACGGATCGAAGTTACCTTGCAGGGCGACTTGATCGCCGACACGGCGGCGTGCTTCGCCGATGTTGCACGTCCAGTCCAAGCCCAATGCGTCTGCGCTGATTTGGGCCATACTTTCCAGCCAGAGTCCGCCGCCTTTGGCAAACACGATAACAGGCACGCGCCTGCTTTCGCTTTCGCGTTTCAGTCCGGCAACGATTTGGCGGATGTATTTGAGGCTGAACTCTTTAAACGCCGCATCGCTCAACACGCCGCCCCAAGTGTCGAAAATCTGCACAGCCTGCGCGCCCGCGTCGATTTGGGCGTTGAGATAGGCGGTAACGGCTTGGGCGTTGGTGTCGAGGATTTTATGCAGCAAATCGGGGCGCGAGTACATCATGGTTTTGATGGTGCGAAATTCTTTGCTGCCGCCGCCTTCGACCATGTAGCAGGCGAGCGTAAACGGGCTGCCGGAGAAGCCGATAAGCGGTACGCGGCCGTCCAATGCTTTGCGGATGGAAGTTACCGCGTCGAAAACGTATTGCAGTTTTCCCATATCGGGAACGTGCAGCTTGGCGATATCGGCTTCGTGTTGCAAGGCGCGTTCGAATTTCGGGCCCTCGCCTTCGGCAAAATACAGCCCCAAGCCCATTGCGTCGGGGACGGTCAGGATGTCGGAGAACAAAATCGCCGCGTCCAAATCGAAGCGTTCCAAAGGCTGGATGGTGACTTCGGTCGCCAATTCGGTGTTTTTGCACAAATCAAGAAAGCTGCCCGCTTTCGCGCGTGTGGCTTTATATTCGGGCAGATAACGCCCCGCCTGGCGCATCATCCAAATCGGCGTGTATTCGACGGGCTGTTTGAGCAGGGCGCGGAGGAAAGTGTCGTTTTTCAAAGAGGTCATGTGGGGCTTTCGGTTTGTTTGTAAAACGGAGAAGGAAAACGGTTTTCAGACAACCTTTGCGGCGGTTTCCGCAATGAAAGGTCGTCTGAAAAGGGAGGGACGGGCACATTTGCCTAGGTAATCATCAGTAGATGATTAAACGGCAGCAGGTTTTCATGGGGTTTCAATGGTGCGTTTATCTTCGATATGGATAACTTTGGGTTCTTCAGCATCACAATCGCGATGAGAGCGCCCTTCGATACCGATTTTGAAATCTTCATCCAATCCTTCTTCTTTTAGGATTAGCGTAAAAATTTCAGGATGATGGCATGAAACGGCATATCCATCGCCACTATCTAAAGTGATAATGCCAAAATCTGCAGATGGTGTTCCTATTTGAACCTTGCCCCATTTGCTTAATATCTCTTTAGCTTGTTTCTCCAGATCTTTTTCCGGTTCAAGTAAAATGACGCAAGTCCCATTTTCAAAGAGCACCCAAGATTTTTCGTTTCCATTAATGCTCTTTTTCCAAACATCAATTAACTTTTGTCGATAAGCAGGCGTTCCAATTTCAAATATTTTTTTCTTTTCCTTAAAGGAATCTGAAGGTCCCATCAAATTCTCCCAGATAAAGATATTTCCCAAAATCAGCTATGCTGCTCTAACGCTGTGTGGCGTTCGTCATCGGAGACGGCTTCCAAAACCAAGTTGCGCTGCGCCTCCGCCTTCTGCGTTTCTCCGGTTTCGTCAAAGACTTTCGCCAACACCAGACGCGCCGGAATACTCGGCTTCAGTGCAATGCTCGCTTCAAGGTAGCCTTTTGCCTTGCCCCAAAGTTTGCGGCCGTAGGCAAGCTGTCCGAGATACATCAAAAGCAGGGCATTGTTAGGCTGATCCTGAAGCCAAGCATCGGCCAAATCAATGGCTTTCTGCTGACCGCGTTCGTCCAAAAAGCGCACACTTCCGACAAATGCCTCCAAAAGCCCGGGGAGGCGGTTTTGCGGATAATGCTGCCTGACCCATTTGACCGCATCGGCATACAGCCCCAAACGCCGGTATTTTTCCGCAACCGATACGCTCAATTCTCCGTTTTTAAGGCTGTCGGGAATCCGTTTCAGACAGGTTTTCAAAGCGGCGGCATCGGCAGCGTCCGCCAACAGCCGGCGGTAGGCCCAATTTTGATACCGTTCCATTTCCGATTTGCCCAACGCGCCCGCCTTGGAAAGTTTTTCGGTTTTTGCCAACACCTGCGGCACATCGCCCCTGTCGAAGGCGTAGCGCAATTGCAGGCGCACGAGACGCGTCAGGCCGGCATTCATTTTGGCTGCCGCGTGCAGATTGGCCTCCGCCGCTTCGTAATCGCGCCGGTTCAACGCCGATTCCGCCAGCAGCAGGTAGCGGGAAAGCTGCTGTTTTTCCGGCAGTTTGGCGATTTCGGCAAGGTAGCGGTCGCGCAATTCGGTATTTTCCATCTGTCCGGCGGCGTGTGCGCCCAGCATCAATGCCAAAGTACGGTTGTCGCCCGCCTCTTTGTTGCCCAACACGCGCGAAGCTTCGAGTTCCGCCTTTTCAAAACGCCCTTCAAAATACGCCAAACCCGCCTTGTTCAAGGCAAGCGCGGCCTTGCGTCCTTTCCGCGCCGAACCGGAACGCCGCAGCTTTTCGGGGATATTGAGTACGCCGATAATGAATTTGAACAGGAAATACCAAGCCGCAACGGCAATCAGCAGCCCCAGCACAAAGGCGTGCAGGTTGATTCTGAGCATAGTCTGTCCGACGACGACGAACACATCGCCGGTATAAATGCCCGAAGCCAATGCCAGCCCGACGGCAGCGGCAAACAGTACGACAATCCAGACTACCGTTTTCATGCGCGTTCCCCTTTAACGGATGGCGAACGCGCCGCTTTTTCCGGGGCGTGTTGTTTCTTCGCCGGCTGCTCCGGCTTGCCTTCCGAAGGCAGGGACGGTGCTTCTATGGCCTTCGCATCGGGCGTGCCGGCCGGTTCCGATACTGTTTTCCCATTTGCCGGTTCGGAGGCATCCTGCACAGCCCCCTGATTTTCCGCCGTTGCCGCACGCGCGCCGTCGAGGTAGGCGCGGACGGCGTTCAGGCTGGCTTTCAAACCGTCGTCTGCCGACACCCGGACATCCAACGCCTTCAATTCCGCCAATTCTTTCAGCCACGACTGCGTGGCGGGCGATTTGGCATCGAAATACTGTCTGACGGCGGCTTCGGCGCTGCTCAAATCGCCCTGATAGATTTCGCTGTTGCGCTGCATCAGTGCGGTTCGCGCACCCAAAAGGCGCAGGCGCAGGTTTTCACGCACAAAATATGCCTGTTCGGGAGAAATCAGCATCGCATCGTTGTTATTCAAGCGGCGGATTTCGACCAGCCCTTTCAATGCTTCGAGGGATTTCCCCCAAGCGTCCTGCCACCAAGATGAGGCGGGCGCTTCGTTTTTTGCCTGCACGCCGGGCTTCAATACGCCTTCAAGGATCAGCGGCAGCCCGGATACGGCGGCTTCCAGCCTGTCGAGGCGCAATGCCGTGCCGGAAATATCGGCGTAGGGGCGGTTTTTCAATTCTGCCAAATCGCTGCCGACCGCCTGTTTGATCGGCAGCAGCTCCGCCTGATCGAAACGGGACAGTCGGCTGTCGATATGCTCCAACACGCCGACGGCTGCCTGTATGTTGCCCGTCAGCACCAGCTGCTGCGCCGCCATATCGAGCATCGCCTCGGCTTCGTCCGCCAGCCAGTCGGCGCGTCCTTTGGTCAGTTCGCGGTAGGCTTTTTGCGCCGTCGAAATCTGTTCGGCGTTGGTTTTGACATTGTCCCCCAAACGGTCGAGTTCGGACTGCATCGCCGCTTGGCGGTTGATGCCGTCTTTCAGCAGCGCGGCGTTTTCCGACTCGCCCAAGGCGGCTTTGTCGATTTTCTGGTTGAACGCCAATTCTTGGTTTTTCAGGACATTCTGCCCTTGTACGAACAAAAATCCGCCCGCACCCAAACCCAAGGCCGCCAATACCAGGGCGCAGATTGCCAGGGCGTTGCCGCCGGCCTGTTTGACGACGAATGGGCGGGCATCCTGCGCGTAACCCGTACGCACATTGCCGGTTTGCGCCTCGGATTCGGACTTTTTGTCCGGTAAAGAGGTTTCAGACGGCATTTCTTTTTGCGCCGCCGCCCCGCTGACGGGTTCGGATGATTTGTTTTCAGGTTCGCCCACCGTTTTGCTCCTTATCGATTGGGTGTTTGGGGAAAGTCATACCGTCTGAAACGGAAATGGGACAGCGCGGCTTCCAGTGAAGGGACGGTTTCCACCGCCTCCGCGCCTTCGCGCTTCAATGCCTCCGCAATGCGCGGATGATGGGTAAAGTATAACAAGGATTTGAAGAATCGGGAAAATTGCGGCGGAAGCTGTGCAAACAGCGAGCGCGCGAGTTCTGCGGACGTAATATAGGCGGCAGTAATATTTTCGGCTTGGAAATTTTGAAAGTTCAAAGGTTTATGCCGTCTGAAATACACTTCGGCCAATTCGGTTTGCAAACCCTTTTCCCGAAGCCGCCCCATAAGGAAATCGCGCCCGCCGTGTCCGCGCACAAACAATACGCGCGCGCCTTCCGGCAGGCCGTCCCAAACCGGCAGGCGCAAAACCGCCTCGCTGTCGTTTCCGTCATCCGGCGCGATGACCGTTCTGCCCAAACAGCGTTCCAATGCGCGGCGGCTGCCCTGCCCTACGGCAATGTGTATCTTTATGCCGTCTGAAAGGTCAAGGTGCGGGACGGCGGTTTCGATTGCGGTCGGACTGACCCAAAATACCGCATCGGCGCGGGCATATTGTTCGGACAAAAGTTCCAGTCCGGCAGCATCTGCTTCGATTTCGACCGGGCTCAATACTTCCGCGCGCCAACCGGCATTCAGGCAGGTTTCGACATCTTCTGCGGCCCTGGCGGACGGACGGACAATCAGCATAATGGGTTTCGCTGTTTCCATCGCCTTATCCGCCCCGATTACCAGGAAAAATCAGCATCGTTGAAATTCGCCTGCGCGGTTTTCGGTGTACAGCCGACCCGTGCGACTTCCTTGCCCCTACGCTCCACAACGACACCGCTGCTTTCCGTATGAATCACGGAATCGAAGTCTGTCCATACGGTGTACATAAATTCGCCGTTTTGGAATTTCATCGTTGCCCAGCGTCCTCTACCTATGCCTTGCCACCTGTCGGAACGCCCCAACAGGTCAACTTTGCTGTTGCGTATGGCAATTTCTTTTTTTGCCGCACTGCCGAACGAATATTCGTAAAGATTGCGGTTGATTTTTTGAACTTCTATATATTTGTTGTTGTCCGTCTTACAGGAAAATACCGAACCTGCTTGGGCAATACCTGCCGTGCCAATCATTCCTGAAAAAATCAAAATCAAGGTTCTTTTCATTGGAATCACCCGATGTCTTATAAGGATTTAATCTTTCACAAACCAAACCGTGCATACCTTATTCTTGCCCGAGGTGTTGAAACCGCTTCCCTTTGGCTTGAAATCATTATTCCACTTTAAGGGAATGCCGTCTGAAAACGCTTTTCAGACGGCATTCCCTTTATTCCGCATCAGGCGGAGACAGGTTTCAGCAACAAGGTTTCGCCGCTTTGCACGACATTTTCCAGCAGGTCGATGTTCGGATGCTTGCCGGGATGGGCGCGCGCGTCGGCAACGTGTTCGGCAAACCATATCAAACCTTGCTCTGCCGCTTCTTTATCCAATTTTCCGCCAAAACGTTCCGCCAAGGCATTGTACAGTTTGAGCGAACCGAGCTTGCCCTGAACGGCGGGAATGTGGTGAACCGTTTTGCCGTCGGCATCCCGAACGTCCAAACCGGTCAAATGATCGATGGGCGGGAATGTGGCGAGATAGTCTTGGAAATTCATATCAGCTCCAAAAATCAGTCAGTTAGCGAGTGCCGAAAATCTTGTCGCCCGCATCGCCCAAGCCGGGGATGATGTAGCCGTTCTCGTTCAAGTGGCTGTCGAGCGCGGCGGTGTAAATCGTAACGTCAGGGTGCGCGTCATTAACAGCCTTCACACCCTCAGGGGCGGCAACCAAGACTAAGGCTTTGATGTTGCGGCAGCCTTTTTCTTTCAACAGGTCGATAGTTGCCACCATCGAACCGCCCGTCGCCAGCATAGGATCGATAATCAAAGCCGGACGCTCGTCCATACTGTCCACAAATTTCTCAAAATAGGAAACGGGTTTCAATGTTTCCTCGTCGCGCTGCAGTCCGACCACGCTGATTTTGGCAGTCGGAATCAGGTCAAGCACGCCGTCAAGCATACCCAAACCGGCACGCAGGATAGGAACGACGGTCAGGGTTTTGCCTTTGATGCGGTCGCCTTCAATCTGACCGCACCATCCGTCGATAAGGTATTTTTCGATTTCAAAATCACGGCTTGCCTCGTATGCCATCAGGCGCGCCAGCTCGGTGGCAAGCGTCCGGAATTTGTAGGTGCTGCAATCCGCCTCCCTCATCAGGGTTAATTTGTGGCGGACGAGCGGATGGTTGATAACGTTAACGTTCATCGCGGTGTTCCAGTGTGATTTTGAGACGCACCATTATACTTTTTTTTGATTTGCCGGAAAAGAAAATGCCGTCTGAAACACGTTCAGACGGCATTGCCTGCCGGATCAGGCTTTGAGCAGATCCTGCAGCTCGCCTGCCTCATACATCTCCGCCAGAATGTCCGAACCGCCGACAAACTCGCCGTTCACATAAAGCTGGGGGATGGTCGGCCAGTCGCTGTATTCTTTAATACCTTGACGTACTTCGGGATTTTCCAATACGTTGACGGTAACGTAATCGGTACAGCCTGCCGCGTTCAGGATTTGCACGGCGCGGGAAGAGAAACCGCATTGCGGAAACTGCTTCGTGCCTTTCATAAACAATACGACGCGGTGTGTCGTTACTACTTCTTTGATTTGGTCGTGGATGGAAGCCATCGCTTATTCCTTTTGATAAAGTCGACAAAATTTGTCAGGTAGGGCGCATTATACGCAAAAGCGGAAACTTCCCACAACATCCGCCCTATTCCGCGCACGTTTCAAGGGAAAAAGGAAAACGCCCGTTTCCTTCAAATAACCGCCGCAAAGAATATTTCCCGCCGAATCCGTTTCCCCCGTCCTTTCCGCCGCAACTTTTAAAAACACATCGTGCGGCTTGCCGAAGCACGGCGTTGACATTTGTCAGCACGTCCGCATATCGGGCACTTTTTTAAACAGCCGGTAAAAGTTTTCCGTCGTATATGCCGCAACCTGCTCCAATGTTTGATTCCGCAATTTGGCAATATGTTCGGCGGTATGGCGCACAAAAGCCGGCTCGTTCTGCCTGCCGCGTTTGGGAACGGGTGCGAGGAACGGCGCATCGGTTTCCACCAAAATGCGGTCGTCCGGAACGTATTTCGCCGCCTCCTGAACCAAGGGTGCGTTTTTAAAGGTAACGATTCCTGAGAAAGAAATGTAAAGCCCCAAATCCATTGCCGCTCGGGCAAAACCGATGTCTTCGGAAAAACAGTGGATAACGCCCGAATTAACCCGGCATTCTTTCAGGATAGACAAGGTATCCGCCGCCGCATCGCGCGTATGGACGATAACGGGCAGTCCGGTTTGATTGGCGGCTTCGATGTGGTCTGCAAAGCGTTTGTGCTGCCAAGACAAATCGCCTTTGCACCAGTAATAATCCAAACCCGTCTCGCCTATGCCGACCACTTTCGGCGAAGCAGCTGCGGCAACCATTTCCGCAATGGAAAATTCTTCGGCTTCCTTACTGTCGGGATGTACGCCTATTGTGCAGTAAATATGCTCATAAACTTCGGCGATAGCGGATACTTCGGCAAAACTTTGCCTGCTGACGCTGATGGCAAGCGCCTGCCCCACTCCGTTTTCTTCCATATTGGACAAAACTTCGGGCAGGCGTTCTTTCAAACCCTCAAAATTGAGGTGGCAGTGTGAATCGATAATATGCATGGTGTTACATGGTAAATGTAGGCCTATTGCTGCCAAGCACGCTGCCCAATTCGGCTTCGATTTGGTCTTTGACTTTCAAACAGTTTTCATGTGTCGTAAACGCCAACCCCACCCCTTTGGGCTTTGACGAGGTGCGCGCCGGATTAATCCAGGCAACTTTGGTCGGCAGGAAAAGCTTGGGAAGGTTAAGGATTTCTGCGGCAAGCAGGATGTCTTCCCCGATGGAAAATACGTCGTCGGTCTGCACAAACAGACCGCCGTGTTCCAAAAACGGCATATAGGAGCTGTACAGCAGATTCATGTCTTTCAGCTGCAACGACATCATTTTTGCCGGAATATTTTGTCCGTCTGACATAATTCACCCGTTCTCTTTCTTCAATTCCAAATAATTGATGAGCAGATGCTCGATCTGCATTTTGACATTTAAAGTATGAAACCCGTAAGGGGCAAGCTGTTTGAGCATATCCTCCGCCGCAAATACATTGCGCGGACGGAAACCGGATGCCGTCTGAAGCAGCCTGTCTTCATAAGCGGGATAATAGACGGGTTTCATGTGTTGCAGGCACAATCCCAAATCGACCAGCCACTTCTGCATCCACCCGACAAATACGGCGAGCGGCAGTTTTTCCTTATCGAAAAGCGCGGCGTAATCCAAAATCTTCAACAATCTTGGCTCTGCCAATATCTCCAGCAGCTTTGCCCTCAATTCCCGAAGCTCGCCTTCCTCCTGAAACAGCGGCGCGCCGGAATGGAAAGCTAGGCGGTCTTCCGGTTCCGCAACACCCCTGTCGCGCAGATACGCCAATGCTTCCGCATGCGAAGGCGCAGGCAAAACCATTTTCCGGCAGCGGCTTTTAATGGTCGGTAAAACCTTGTCCGCCGCGTGGCTGACCAGCAAAAAGACCACTTGGGGCGGCGGTTCTTCCAACACTTTCAACAGACTGTTGGCGGCCTGGACATTCATACTTTCCGCAGGATAAATCAGAACCACGCGCAAACCGCCCCGTACCGAAGTCAGATACACGTTGTCGATAATTTTCCTGATGGCATCGATTTTAATCTGCAACAGTTTGCGCCCGTTTTCCGGCTCATCCGACAAGGGGGTTATCTCATAAAAATCAGGATGGCCTCCCTGTTCGAACAAATGGCAGGACGCGCATACCCCGCAAGGTCCGCCCCCCGGCACAGGGTTTTCGCATAACAGCTTCTGTGCCACAAAGCGGGCAAACGCAGTCTTTCCCGTACCTTTTTTACCAATGAACAGCCATGCATTGGGACGACGCTCCCAATGTTCCGCAATCTGCCGCCATTGCTCATTATGCCACGGATAAATCATTTCAAACCATCCGTCCGGAAATCCATGCCGTTCATCAGAGCAGTTCCAAATCGGGGTCGGAACTTTGCGCGCGGCGGCTGCGCAACTGCACCGCCAAACGCAAATCGTGTGCGGAATCGGCATTTTTCAAGGCATCCTGCAAGGAAATCTCGCCTTTTTCATACAATTGGTAAAGGTGTTGGTCGAAGGTCTGCATACCCAGGGTAGTGGATTTTTTCATCACTTCTTTGATTTCATGGATGTTGCCGTTGTGAATCAACTCCGAAATCAGGGGCGAATTGAGCAGCACCTCGACTGCCGCCACCCTGCCCTTGCCGCCGTCTCGCGGAACGAGGCGTTGCGAAATAAATGCCTGAAGGTTGAGCGACAAATCCGTCAATAACTGCTCGCGCCGCTCCTCGGGGAAGAAGTTGATGATGCGGTCGAGCGCCTGGTTGGTGCTGTTGGCGTGCAGCGTCGCCATACACAAATGCCCCGTTTCGGCAAAGGCAATGGCGTAGTCCATTGTTTCGCGGTCGCGGATTTCGCCGATCAGAATCACATCCGGCGCCTGACGCAGCGTGTTTTTCAACGCCGCCATCCAGTTTTCCGTATCCACGCCGACCTCGCGCTGGGTGATGATGCAGTTTTTGTGTTCGTGGACAAACTCGATCGGGTCTTCGATGGTGATGATGTGTCCGAACGAATTTTCATTGCGGTAATCGATAAGCGAGGCAAGCGAAGTCGATTTGCCCGAGCCGGTGCCGCCGACAAAAATCACCAGCCCGCGTTTTTTCAGCGCGACATCCTTCAAGACCGGCGGCAGGTTGAGGCTTTCAAACTTGGGAATCTTGCTGGTAATCGCGCGGAATACCAACGCCGTCGCGCCGCGCTGTATCATCGCATTGACGCGGAAGCGGCTGGTGTCCGGCAGGCTGATGGCGAAGTTGCACTCGTTGGTCGATGAAAATTCTTCCGCCTGCTTCGCACTCATAATCGAAAAGGCGATTTCCATACATTTTTCCGCCGTCAGCGGCTCGTCCGTGATGCGGGTGATTTTGCCGTCCAGCTTCATCGCGGGCGGGAAATGGGTCGTCACAAACAGGTCGGAACCTTTGTTTTTGTTCATATGGCGCAGCCAGGCGAACAGTTCTTCCTTTGCAGTCATATTTTCATCGGTAAACATCCTCGTCCCCCAATCTTCAAACAATCTGTATCTTCCCATTCTACCAAAACCCCGCCGTGCCGTCTGAACCGGTTTCAGACGGCATTGACGTTCTGCCCCGCCCAACCCCGCCCCTTTAACGTGTATAATCCGGCACTTATCCGAAACTCACAGCAGGTCAGCAATATGTCTTTGAAAACAGTGGCCGTTATCGGCGCGATGGAACAAGAAATCGAGCTTTTGCGCGAGGCGGCAGACAATGTAAAAACCTTGTCTTTCGGTCAATTTACCGCCTACGAAGGGCATTTGTCGGGCAGGCGCACCGTGCTTGCCTTAAGCGGCATCGGCAAGGTCAACGCGGCAGTTGCAACGGCCTGGCTTATCCATCAGTTCGCACCGGACTGCGTCATCAACACCGGCAGCGCGGGCGGCTTGGGCAAGGGTTTGAAAGTCGGCGACGTGGTTGTCGGCACGGAAACCGCGCACCACGATGTCGATGTAACGGCGTTCGGCTATGCTTGGGGGCAAGTGCCGCAACTGCCGGCAAGGTTTGCTTCAGACGGCATTTTGATTGAGGCGGCAAAACGGGCGGCGCGGACGTTTGAAGGCGCGGCGGTAGAACAAGGGCTGATTGTCAGCGGCGACCGCTTTGTCCACAGCAGCGAAGGCGTGGCGGAAATCCGCAAGCACTTCCCCGAAGTCAAGGCGGTGGAAATGGAAGCGGCGGCAATCGCCCAAACCTGCCACCGGCTCGACACGCCGTTCGTCATCATCCGCGCGGTTTCCGATTCGGCGGATGAAAAAGCAGACATCAGCTTTGACGAATTTTTGAAAACGGCGGCGGCAAGTTCCGCAAAAATGGTGGCAGAGATTGTCAAATCTTTATAAAACCTTTATCAAATCATGCCAAAACAGCGGTTTTCCGTTAGAATATCGGGCTATTTCCACGTTGCGTCCGATATTCGGACGTACCGCTGTTTGTTCAGACGGCATTTCTAAAACCTACCGTTCAGCATTAAAAACAACTCAATGAAAAATATCCGAAATTTCTCCATTATCGCCCACATCGACCACGGCAAATCGACGCTTGCCGACCGTTTTATCCAATATTGCGGCGGCTTGGATTTGCGCGAAATGAGTACGCAGGTGCTCGATTCCATGGACATCGAAAAAGAGCGCGGCATCACCATCAAAGCGCAAACCGCCGCGCTCAACTACAAAGCACGCGACGGGCAGGTGTATCAACTCAACCTGATTGACACGCCGGGACACGTCGACTTCTCTTACGAAGTCTCCCGTTCGCTGTCCGCCTGCGAAGGCGCGCTTTTGGTGGTTGACGCATCTCAAGGTGTCGAAGCGCAAACCGTGGCGAACTGCTATACCGCGATTGATTTGGGCGTGGAAGTCGTGCCTGTTTTGAACAAAATAGACCTACCCGCCGCCGACCCCGAGCGCGTGGAGCAGGAAATTGAAGACATCATCGGCATCGATGCCGTCGGCGCGGTGCAGTGTTCAGCCAAAAGCGGCATCGGCGTGGAAGACGTTTTGGAAGAAATTGTTGCCAAAATCCCTGCGCCGACTGGCGATGAAAACGCGCCGCTGCAAGCCGTTATCGTTGATTCATGGTTTGACAACTACGTCGGCGTGGTCATGCTGATCCGTGTGAAAAACGGCACCATCAAGCTGAAAGACAAAGTGCGCTTTATGAGCACCAAAGCTGAAACGCAGGTCGAACAGTTGGGCGTATTCACACCGAAATCCGTTCAGAAACAAGAACTAAAAGCCGGCGAAGTGGGCTTTTTGATTACCGGTGTGAAAGAATTGGGACAGGCAAAAGTCGGCGACACAGTTACTTTGGTTGCCAACCCCGCCTCTGAGCCGCTGCCCGGTTTCCAAGAGGTACAAAGCCAAGTATTCGCGGGTCTTTACCCCGTGGAAAGCCACGACTACGAAGCCTTGCGCGACGCTTTGGAAAAATTGCAGCTTAACGATGCTTCGTTGAAATTCGAGCCTGAAGTTTCTCAGGCATTGGGCTTCGGCTTCCGCTGCGGTTTCTTGGGCCTTCTGCATTTGGAAATCGTGCAGGAACGCTTGGAGCGCGAGTTCGACATGGATTTGATTACCACCGCGCCGACGGTGGTTTACGAAGTCGTGTTGAAAAACGGCGAGAAAATCGAAGTTGAAAATCCGTCCAAACTGCCCGACATCGGCAGCATCGAAACCATACTCGAGCCGATTATTACCGCGACTATTCTTGTGCCGCAGGAATATGTCGGCAACGTCATGACTTTGTGTAACCAAAAGCGCGGCGTGCAGGTCAATATGCAGTACATGGGCCGCCAAGTGATGCTGACTTATGATTTGCCGATGAACGAAGTCGTCATGGACTTTTTCGACAAACTCAAATCCACTTCGCGCGGTTATGCTTCGTTGGACTACCATTTCAAAGAGTTCCAACCGTCTGATTTGATTAAGCTCGACATTATGGTCAACGGAGAAAAAGTCGATGCGCTGGGCCTGATTGTGCACCGTCAAAGCTCGGTTCACCGAGGCCGCGAACTGGCATCGAAAATGCGCGAACTGATTCCGCGCCAAATGTTCGACATTGCCGTCCAAGCCGCCATCGGCAGCCAGATTATCGCCCGCGAAAACGTTAAAGCACTGCGTAAAAACGTCTTGGCGAAATGTTACGGCGGCGATATTACGCGTAAGAAAAAACTGCTTGAAAAACAAAAAGCAGGCAAACGCCGTATGAAACAAGTGGGCAACGTGGAAATTCCGCAAAGCGCGTTCTTGGCGATTTTGCAGGTGAGCGACAAATAATATTTCGGCACATAGGGCGGCGCGTCGGGAACACCCCTCAAACCGTCCTGATTTCAGGGGCACGCGCCCGCAAACAAATTTTGCAATTTGCCGCCTTAAAACGGTTGCACGGACAGGCGGGTTTTTAAGCATTAAGGAACAACAATGAACACAATGCTAATGTCGGGCGCGGCTGCCGCGCTGCTTGCCGGCATCATCCTTTATTTCAAAAGCGACAAGAAGCGGCAGGAAAACGGTGAATGGAGTTCCAGCCTTGAATACGCCTATATCCTGACGGCGGTCGGCGTGTTTGCCGCTTTGTCCCTGTTTATGAGCTTTACCGCCGTTTTCCTGATTTTCGTTGTATTGTGCGGTACGGCTTGGGGGGTATACAAATACCGCCTGAAGACTCATCCCGAAATCTCGGAAAGCAGCCACTTCGGCGATTATTTCGGCAGTTTCTTCCCTACCGTTTTGGTATTGTTTCTCATCCGGTCGTTTATTGCCGAACCGTTCCAAATTCCATCCAGCTCCATGCGCCCAGGCCTAATCAAGGGCGATTTCATTTTGGTCGGCAAATTTTCCTACGGCTTGCGCGTACCCGTTTTAAACAATGTATTTATCCCCACAGGCAAAATCGAACGGGGCGATGTCGTTGTTTTTAATTATCCTCTGCAGCCGGAGATGACCTACATCAAGCGTATTGTCGGCATTCCGGGCGATGTGGTCGAATATCGGGATAAGATTTTGACGGTAAACGGAAAACCGGCTTCCGACATTCCTGACGGCACATACCGTTATCACGACGACACCGACCCATCCGAAATCCACAACACGGATATGTTCCGCAGCGGTTTGGACGGCAAATCCTTCAATATTCTGAAAAAAGAAGGACAGCCTGCCGTTTCCCTGCCCGTATTGGGCAAATATACCTCCGATATTATGTCTGAAAACGGCTATTCCATAGAGCAAAGCGGTTTGGAACACTGCCAATATGCCGACGACGGCAGCGGTTTCGTGTGCAAAGTTCCCGAAGGACGCTATTTCGCTATGGGCGACAACCGCGACAACAGTGCCGATTCTCGCTACTGGGGATTTGTGGATGACAAGCTGGTTGTCGGCAAGGCAATGTTCATTTTGATGAACTTCGGCGATTTCGGCAGGGCCGGTACGGCAATCCGTTAGGCCGGAAAATTACGCCGGAACATCAAAAATGCCGTCCGAACCCTGTTTCAGACGGCATTTTTATCATCAAACGCCTTGTTTCCCTGCCGGCAGCCTCGGGGATAATATAGTGGATTAAATTTAATCCACTATATTTCCGTTTGTGTGGAAACCCATCCCATTGAATAAAGGGCATTTCGTCCGACTGACGGTGTGGGCGGCATATGGAAATACGGACATTATTTTAGTTGCATTGCCATTCCAGCGGAGGCGGCTTTTTTGATTCTGCCCGCCCCGATGCCGTCTGAAAGGGCTTCAGACGGCATTTTCCGCTCCGCGCCGTTGCCGGCGTGTTTGGTCTTGCCGGTTTTGACTGCCTGCCAGTTCAATCGTACGCAGGTTTGCCACGGCAGAAAATCTGATGCCGGACGGAGTCAAGGCTCGGACTGCTGTTTCAGCGAACCGAGGTAAATTGCCGAAAGCGTCAGCGCCACCCCTGCCCACTGCACGCCTTCAATCGGTTTGCCCAACCCGAAATAATCGATGAACAGGGCGGCAACCGGTTCGGACAAAAGCAGCAGCCCCGTCAGCGACAGCGAAAGCAGCGGAATCGCATAGGCAACCATCGCCCACGCGAAGCACTGCATCACTACGCCGTACACAAGCACCAAACCAGCATCTTTCCAAGTCGTCGGATAAAGCGCGCCGCCGTCCATCAGCAATGCCGGAACAACCAGCGATACCGCGCCGCCCAAACTCAAAATCATCATTGAAGGGAAAAGTGCCACCGGCTCGACTTCATGAATCTTGCGGACGAACACCATCGACAGGGCGAGCATCAGCCCGGACACCAAACCGCTGACGAATCCCCAAACCGCATTACCGTTGTAGCCGAATTCCGCACCGGCAATCATCGCCACGCCAGCAACTGCCGATATTAAGCCCGCCTTTTTCAGCCCGCTCAAACATTCGTTAAAAAAGAAAACACCGATTGCCGACAAGAAAAAGATTTGCAGGCTGTTGAGCAGGGTGGAAATACCCGGCCCGACCGCGTGTATGCTTTCATGCCACAACGCCAAATCGAAAGCAAGAAACACGCCCGCCGTCAGGGCATAGCAGACGGTTTTCCTGTTTTTTGGGAATTTTTGCCCGAAAAACCGTGCCAAAAACCAAAATACGAACACCGAAATCAGCAACCGCCAAAATGCGATCGCATATGGGCCGATGGGGACGGATCTGACAATCAGGCTGCCCAGACCGAACACCACGCAACCCAGCACCAGCAATGGTGCGGCATATTTTTTTCCGTTACCGACCACAATATCCCCTCCCTTCCCCATACGGCTGCCACGCCGACGGCAAGAATGCCGCCATTCCGAAAATATGCCGTCTGAAGCCCAAAACCCCGGCTGCGCCGGACAAACGGCTGACTTTACGGGCAGTCCGGCTATTTTCCGTTGGGGCAAAAAACCGTCCTGCCAAATAAAACCCGAATATAGTGGATTAACAAAAACCAGTACGGCGTTGCCTCGCCTTAGCTCAAAGAGAACGATTCTCTAAGGTGCTGAAGCACCAAGTGAATCGGTTCCGTACTATTTGTACTGTCTGCGGCTTCGTTGCCTTGTCCTGATTTTTGTTAATCCACTATAAAAAATATTTCCCTCAAACAATGCGGCGGCACCAACACCTGATTAAAACACAACCGGCGTTTTCGGCATATATGCAAAAACGCATTTTCCGGCACGGCGTTACACCGATACCGAAAAATGCGTCTGAATGTTTCGACAATCCGATTAAAGCATTATGCCAAATCTGCAAAAAGTGGCGTAGAGAGATAGCGTTCGCCATAAGAAGGCAGCAGCACGACTATCAGCTTGCCTTCGTTTTCAGGCTGTTTGGCAAGCTGCAACGCGCTCCAAACCGCCGCACCGGAAGAAATACCCACCAAAATGCCTTCTTTTTCCGCCATTGCGCGGGCGGTTTCAAAAGCGGCTTCGTTCGGCACTTTGGCAATACTGTCGTAGATTTTGGTATTCAAAACGGTCGGAATAAAGCCTGCGCCGATGCCTTGAATCGGGTGCGGACCTTTTTCGCCGCCGCTCAATACGGGGGAAGCCTCAGGCTCGACGGCAACCACTTTGACTTCGGGTTTGTATTTTTTCAATACTTCGCCCACACCGGTAATCGTACCGCCCGTGCCGACACCGGCGACAAAGATATCGACTTTTCCGTCAGTATCGTTCCAAATTTCCTCGCCTGTCGTTTTGCGGTGGACTTCGGGGTTTGCCTCATTGTCGAACTGGCGTGGCATAAAATAAGTGTCGGGATGTGCATCCACCAAGGATTGCGCCTTCGCAATCGCGCCGCCCATACCTTCGGCGGCAGGGGTCAGAATCAGTTCCGCACCAAACGCGCGCAACAGCATTTTGCGCTCTTTGCTCATGCTTTCCGGCATGGTAATCGCCAGTTTGTAGCCGCGTGCCGCACATACCATCGCCAAACCGATACCCGTATTGCCGCTGGTTGCCTCGACAATCACGGTGTTTTTGTTGATTTTGCCCGCTTTCTCGGCGGCCTCGATCATTGCTTCGGCAATGCGGTCTTTGACGCTACTGCCCGGATTGAAAAATTCCAGTTTCACGGCAACCTCTGCCTTCAAACCTTCGGTCAGACGGTTCAGTTTGACCAAAGGCGTGTTGCCGATCAGTTCGGTGATGCTGTTTGCAATTTTCATCTTCTGCTCCTGAATAATAAGGTTTCGACAGTAAGGCACAATCCCCATCGGCATCCTGTCCGATTGCAGGGGATTTGCGCCGAACCATAAACAAATTTCGGATATGGCTTCATCCTAAACCTATGCCGCCTAAAAAACCAATACCCAAAATTTCTTTCTTTATAACTTTTTGTTCCGATACAGACGGCATCACAATCATCTGCCGATTTCGGCAAGCAGCATCGCCGTTACCGCAACCTGCATCAACATCGCCGCCAACACGCCGAGTCGCAGCTGCGAACCGCCGAACGTTGATGGCGGCTGCCGGTCTATACCGCAGCGGTGGACATAGGCAACCGCCATCAGCACAAACTGCAACACGAACCAATAAACCGGCTTCAGCGCATAAAGTTTGAGCAGTGCCGCAAACACAAACACTTGAACCGTTCCCGAAAAGCAATAATGCACCAACGCACATATTCCGACAAAAGCAAGCGTCATCGATACATTACTGACGGCAAACAGCCCGAGCAGCGGATGTTCGTGGTCTGCCTGCCATCCGTTTCCATCCGTTTTCCGGTTCCAATGCCCGATGAAAAAAAATATGCTGCCCAAAGTCAGGTAAAAATGGGGGATGAACAAAGGCGCGGCGCGGGTCATTCCCCATATGCCGGGCATCAGCTTCGCCCCCAAAACCGATATACCGAGCCACAGCGCAATACTCGCCCAAAACCATTGCAACATCCCGGCGCGGAATATCAGGAACAGAAAAACCGCCGCATACAGTAAGGCAGACAAAAAATCCAAATGCAGCAAAATCATGAATACGCCAACTCGCCTTCAAACACCGTTTCCGCAGGGCCGGTCATCATCACATCGCCGCCGCAGGCCCATTCGATATATAAAGTCCCGCCCGGCAAAACCACCTCTACCGTTTTCCCTTCATCCAACAGCCCCAGACGGATACCCGCCACCACAGCCGCACACGCGCCCGTGCCGCACGCTTGGGTTTCGCCCACGCCGCGCTCGAACACGCGCAAACGGATTGCCGTCCGACCGACAATCTGCATAAAGCCGACGTTGACGCGTTCGGGAAACTGCCTGTGCGCTTCGATACACGAACCGGTTTCGCGCACCGGCGCGCATTCCACGTCATCCACTACAATCACCGCATGGGGATTGCCCATATTGACGCAGCTGACCGGCTGAATGCCGGATTCGAGATGCACCCCGTAAATACAGGCATCATCCCCCTCGTCCGATACGGGAACAAACGGTATTTCAGACGGCATGAACTTCGGTTTGCCCATATTGACCGTAACCATGCCGTTATCGGACAATTTCGGAAAAATAATGCCCTTGGCCGTTTCAACACAAATTTCTTTCTTATCGGTCAAACCCTTGTCTGCAACAAAACGGGCAAAACAACGCGCCCCGTTGCCGCATTGCCCGACCTCGCCGCCGTCGGCATTGAAAATACGGTAACGGAAATCCACGCCTTCGGTTTCCGAACGCCCGACCACCAAAAGCTGGTCGAAGCCCACGCCCCGGAAGCGGTCCGCCCATTCCGCAATCGGCGCGTCCTCGGGGGTAAAATCCTGACTGACCGCGTCAATCACCATAAAATCGTTGCCCAAACCGTGCATTTTGGTAAATTTCAAAGTTTTCATATCGAACCAGACTGGTACTAGATTGTTATATTCTAACGATGGATTGCTATATATAACAACTGATTATTATATCTCTGCAACACAAATTGGAACTTGGAAATAGGAGTATAACTTATGCAATTAGAGATTATCGGTAGTAAAATTTATACGGAACAAGATTTTCATAATCAAATTTCAAAAATATTTTCTATACAAGATTATTATGGGAACAATCTTGATGCTTTGTGGGATTTATTGAGCACAAATGTAGAACGACCGATTACTTTGGTATGGAAAGATGCTATGTTCTCAAAAAATCAATTAAAAAGTATATTTATTGAAATAGTAAAAGTTCTAGAAAGAGTTAAGAAACAAGATGAGGATTATGGATTCGAAGAAAAATTTAATTATATTTTAGAGTAAGCAAACCCTAATTACATTACGTACACAGGTTTAAAACTCACCGAAGCCAATTAAGATTGTTCCGAAATCCCGTATCGTCTATTGCTTCCGAATTCCGAAATCCCCGTGCCGAAGGGAAATGCTTCCATCTCCCGCCGTCGGGAGATTAAAATAAGCATTATACTGTTTGTTACCCATTACAATAAACACCATGTTCCGCATATTACTGTTACTTTTCCCTTGTGCAATCCTTGCTGCCTGCACCCGAAACATACCGGCAAACCCGGCCGTTTCAAATTGCGCGCATCTTCAAAACCGCACAATCCTGTATTTTGACGCACACGGCAAACCAGCCGACAGCGCAGTAAAGGGCGGATTTTACAGGACTGTCGAAATTCATGACACAAACCGCATCCTTATTCAAGACTTTAACAGCACGGGGCATGCCCTCGCCAAACCCTATTGGTCGGACTGCCGGAAATTATCCGTTTTCCTCGACAAACATCTGACCATGAGCCGTCCATGAACCACGACATCACTTTCCTAACCCTGTTCCTGCTCGGTTTCTTCGGAGGAACGCACTGCATCGGCATGTGCGGCGGATTAAGCAGCGCGTTTGCGCTCCAACTCCCCCCGCATATCAACCGTTTTTGGCTGATCCTGCTGCTCAACACAGGACGGATAAGCAGCTATACGGCAATCGGTCTGATGCTCGGATTAATCGGACAGGTCGGCGTTTCACTCGACCAAACCCGTGTCCTGCAGAATATTTTATACACAGCCGCCAACCTCCTACTGCTCTTTTTAGGCTTATACTTGAGCGGTATTTCTTCCTTGGCGGCAAAAATCGAGAAAATCGGCAAACCGATATGGCGGAACCTGAACCCGATACTCAACCGGCTGTTACCCATAAAATCCATACCGGCCTGCCTTGCGGTCGGAATATTATGGGGTTGGCTACCGTGCGGACTGGTTTACAGCGCATCACTTTACGCGCTGGGAAGCGGTAGTGCGACAACGGGCGGGTTATATATGCTTGCCTTTGCACTGGGTACGCTGCCCAATCTTTTAGCAATCGGCATTTTTTCCCTGCAACTGAAAAAAATCATGCAAAACCGATATATCCGCCTGTGTACGGGATTATCCGTATCATTATGGGCATTGTGGAAGCTTGCCGTCCTGTGGCTGTAAGCCCCATTCATTCCCAATACCCGTAAAAAATGCCGTCTGAAACCTGTTCAGACGGCATTTTCATCCCTAAGCATTACTCAGCGGCATTTTCTTCGCGTGCAGGAGCTTCAAGCAAAGCTTTGATAGACAGGCGTACGCGGCCGCGATCGTCTACTTCCAATGCTTTCACGTTCACCACCTGACCGACTTGCAGGTAATCGCTGACATTGCGTACGCGCTCGTGGGCGATTTGGCTGATGTGTACCAAACCGTCTTTGCCCGGCATCACGCTGACAATCGCGCCGACGTTGTTGTCGAGGATTTTCACCACAGTGCCTTCATACACTTTGCCCACTTCCACTTCGGCAGTAATCTGCTCGATGCGTTTTTTCGCCGCATCTCCGGCTTCTTGAGTGGTCGCGGCAATGGTAATCGTACCGTCTTCGGCAATATTGATTTCCGTACCGGTTTCAGCGGTAATCGAACGGATGGTTTCGCCGCCTTTACCGATAACTTCGCGGATTTTGTCTTGGTTGATTTTCATCGTGAACAAGCGTGGCGCGTGTGCGGACAGCTCTTGCGGGCCTGCAACGGCGGCTTTCATCTGATCCAAGATGTGCAGACGCGCTTCTTTGGCCTGCGCCAAAGCGATTTGCATAATCTCTTTGGTAATGCCTTGGATTTTGATGTCCATTTGCAGCGCGGTTACGCCTTCGGTCGTACCGGCCACTTTAAAGTCCATATCGCCCAAGTGGTCTTCGTCGCCCAAGATATCAGTCAGGACGGCAAACTTATTGCCCTCCAAAATCAGACCCATCGCGATACCGGCAACGTGTGCTTTCAAAGGCACGCCGGCAGACAGCAGGCTCAGGCAGCCGCCGCAGACGGAAGCCATAGAGGAAGAGCCGTTGGATTCGGTAATTTCGGAAACCACGCGCATGGTGTAGCTGAAATCTTCAGGTTTCGGCAATACGGCCAACAACGCACGTTTAGCCAAACGGCCGTGGCCGATTTCACGGCGTTTCGGCGCACCTACGCGACCCACTTCGCCGGTAGAGTACGGCGGGAAGTTGTAGTGCAGCATGAAGCGGTCGGTGTATTCGCCGGACAGCGCGTCAATGATTTGCTCGTCGCGCGAAGTACCCAAAGTTGCAACCGCCAAAGCTTGGGTTTCGCCACGGGTAAACAGTGCAGAACCGTGCGTGCGTGGCAAGACACCGGTTTGAATGTTCAACGGACGAACGGTGCGGGTGTCGCGGCCGTCGATGCGCGGTTGGCCGTCCAAAATTTGGCTGCGGACGACATCGGCTTCCAAGTGTTTGAAAATGCCTTTGATTTCGTTGGCTGCCAGCGTGTCGGTTTCTTCGGTAAGCAAGGCTTCTTTTACCGCATTCCAAGCTTCGTCCAATTTTGCGGAACGCGCCTGTTTCTGACGGATTTTGAACGCTTCTTTAATGGTTTCGCCGGCAATCCCGCGTACTTTGGCAACCAGTTCCTCATTGGTTTCAGGTGCTTTCCAATCCCAAACTTCCGGATTGACTTCGTCGGCAAACTCATTGATGGCGTTAATCGCCGCCTGCATTTGATCGTGGCCGTAAACCACCGCGCCCAACATCACGTCTTCAGGCAGGATTTTGGCTTCGGATTCCACCATCAACACGGCTTTTGAAGTACCGGCGACCACCAAGTCCAATTGCGATTTCGCCAACTCGGCTTTAGTCGGGTTCAAAACGTACACGCCGTTTACATAACCCACGCGTGCCGCGCCGATCGGGCCGGCAAACGGTACGCCGCTCAACACCAGCGCGGCAGACGCGCCCAACATTGCAGGAATGTCGGAATCGATTTCAGGATCGACGGACACGACCATCGCTACGATTTGGATGTCGTGGTAGAAACCTTCGGGGAACAGCGGACGGATCGGACGGTCGATCAGACGGCTGGTCAGGATTTCTTTTTCGCTTTGTTTGCCTTCGCGTTTGAAGAAACCGCCGGGGATTTTACCTGCGGCGTAAGTGCGTTCCAAATAATCAACGGTCAACGGAAAAAAGTCCTGACCTTCTTTGACCTCTTTGTTGGTGGTAACGGCAACCAAAACCACGGTGTCGCCCATAGATACTTTAACGGCAGCGGCGGCTTGGCGGGCAATTTCGCCGGTTTCCAAGGTAACGGTCTGATTACCGTATTGGAAGGTCTTAACGTGTTTATTGAACATCATTGTTCCTTTCAAAATACCGCACTGCTAAAACACTAATAATGCACACTAAAATCCGAATGTGCATAGTTAGGGTTTCAGACCGTGCGGCAGGTTGTAAACAAGCTTTCAGACGGCATTTCGGACGCTGAAAGCAATTGCGGATTATAAAGGCAACCATCCTTAAAATCCAGTATTGATACAATAAAAAGGCCGTCTGAACCATATTTCTTTCAGACGGCCTTCAAACTTAAAAATCAATCCTGAGTCAGCAAAGTCAATGCTTCCCGATACTTCTCGACAGTTTTTTGAATCACATCGGCAGGCACTTTAGGCGCAGGCGCTTTTTTGTTCCAACCGCTTTGCTCCAGCCAGTCGCGGACGAACTGTTTGTCAAAAGACGGCGGATTAGTGCCGACTTTATATTGATCCGCCGGCCAAAAACGGCTTGAATCAGGAGTCAATACCTCATCCATCAGCGTCAGCGTACCGTTTTCATCCAAACCGAATTCAAATTTGGTATCGCAAATGATGATGCCGCGCGATTTGGCATATTCCGCCGCTTCGGTGTAAAGCCGAACCGCCTTGGCGCGCACTTCCGCCGCCAGCTCTTTGCCGATAATGCGTCCGCATTCTTCAAAGCTGATGTTTTCATCGTGATCGCCGACTGCGGCTTTAGTTGAGGGCGTAAAAATCACTTCGGGCAGTTGTTGCGCTTCCCGCATACCTTCAGGCAGCCGAATACCGCAAACCGAGCCGGTTTTCTGATAATCCTTCCAACCGCTGCCTGCCAGATAGCCGCGCACAATCGCCTCAACTTTCACCGGAGTGAGCTTTTTAGCCACGACAGCGCGTTTTTCTAAAACTTTGGCCTCGCCTTCGGGCAAAACATCGTAAACCGTCTGACCGGTAAAGTGGTTAGGCATAATGTGTGCCAGTTTTTTAAACCAAAAATTGGAAATCTGCGTCAGGATTTCGCCCTTACCCGGAATCGGGTCGTCCAAAATCACATCAAACGCGGACAAGCGGTCGGAAGCGACCATCAGCATACGTTTATCGTCAATTTCGTACAAATCGCGGACTTTGCCGGAATAAATTTTTACCAAGCCGGTTACACTCATTTCACATCACCCTGAAAATGCCTTAAAAAATACCGAAACGACACTCGACAATCGGAATCGGAACCGAATCGCGCTATTTTAGCCGAAGTCGGTATAAAACAATACTCTTAACACAAAATACCGGCGCATCGGACACCGGCAAAATTTTGGCACTATAATATCGGCAACAAACCTTACAATACATTTTTATCAAGGAAATTGCCTTATGAGGATTCTACTGACCGGCTCAAAAAGCCAACTTGCCCGCTGCCTGCGCGACCGCATTCCGGAAAGCTGGGAAACCATCGCGACGGATTCCGCATCTTTAAACATTACCGATGCCGATGCCGTCTTCAATATGATAAAGAATTTCCAGCCTGATGCCGTTGTGAATACCGCCGCCTACACCGCCGTCGATAAAGCAGAAGGCGATGCGGCGGCGGCATTTGCCGTCAATGCTTCCGCCGTGTACAACCTCGCTTCGGCGGCGCACCGCGCCCACGCCCGATTCGTCCACATTTCGACCGACTATGTCTTTGACGGCCAAAGCAAAAAACCTTACTTGGAAAGCGACTTTACCAACCCGCTCAATATATATGGGAAATCCAAGGCCGCCGGCGAACTTCTCGCACTGTCCGCCAATCCCGACAGCCTTATCCTGCGGACTTCTTGGCTGTTTAGCGAATACGGGGACAACTTTGTCCGCACCATGCTGAACCTTGCGCGGGAACGTTCTCCGCTGTCCGCCGTACACAACCAAACCGGCTGCCCGACCTACGCCGGCGACCTGGCTGCCGCCATCATCCGCCTTTTTCAGCAAACGTCGCCCGTGCGCGGCATTTACCACTATGCCGGCAAGCAATCCGCTTCTTGGTACGAATTTGCCCGGCACATCTTTCAGACGGCATCGCAGCAAGATGCCTCTTTTCCCGTTCCCGAACTGAATGCCGTATCGGATGAAGAGTATCCGGATGCCGCTTCCAGACCGCCGTACAGCATTTTGGACTGCCGCAAAATCGAAAGCGGCTTCGGCATCAAACCGTCAGACTGGCAAAAAGCCCTTTCACAAGTTGTTTTAAAACTGCTTTAACCCCCTCTCATTCATACCGTTTCCGCCGCCAAGCTCAGACTTGGCGGTTTTATTATAAAATCCGATGATTACACAAACGCTTATCATCTTTACACAATCATGCCTACACTTTCTTCGAAACATGCTATGATTGCCAACCAATAACATCTCACAATTAATCTTACTTCTCTCATTGAGTAAACCAATAGATTAGATTCTCTCCCAACCGACAAATAAAATAAAGAAAGGGTTAATATGCAACATCGAAGAAGACTGGCAATTTACCAAGCATTCAAACGTACTGCCTTTAACGGCAAGTCCTCTGTTCCGCAAAAAAGCGAGAACCGTTGATTCAATCTAAAAATGCCGTCTGAAGTCCTGCTTCAGACGGCATTTTTACGATTCGAGAACCTGCCTCAACTTTTTTTCATCCAAATACCAATGGCAAATTTCTTTATCACCCGCCAACAAAACAGGCACCAGCTCATTGTATTTCTCTTCCAAGACGGGATCATCATCCACATCAAGCACATCCAGCCCGAAACCGTATTCATCCTGGAAAGGTTTAAGTTCGTCTCGCATCTTGTGGCATAAACTGCAATATTCGCGAAACATCAAGGTTAGTTTCATCAGCATTTCCTTACCGTTCTGCTTCCACAATCCCAAGCCTTCAGACCAGGGGCTCAGGGGTGGGTTGACAAGTGGTCATTTTTTCATAAATTTCAATAAAATATTTCTTCAAATCATCTACTTCATCTCTTTCAACGCCATGGATTATTTCAAATTCCCTTGCATCTACGCATACACCTGCATATATCTCACTCAAGATAGCCCGTAAAACAAAAACTTCATCTTGAGTTAGTGATATCGTTGAGTTTTGATTGTTTATGGATAGTATGTCCATAGCCGGTTTCCTAGCTTTAAGATTAATTAATTTTTAATATTTTTAATATTAATGCAATTATCCCAAGTAAAATAGGAACTATTAT
>NZ_CATQFV010000067.1:0-153 GCF_958267435.1 Neisseria benedictiae | reverse complement strand
CGGCCGCAGCGAAACCTTCGCCTTCGACCCCGCCCACAACATCCTTTCCGACAAAACAGCCGAAGGGAAGGGCAAAGGCAGCAACATTAGCAGCGGCAACCGCCTCAAAGAATACAACGGCATCGAATACACCTACGACGCATTGGGCAACCT
>NZ_CATQFV010000066.1:0-2006 GCF_958267435.1 Neisseria benedictiae | reverse complement strand
AGAATCTCGACGGAGAGAGTAAGTGCATGGCCTCTTTCGGTAACACTTTCGGTGTTCTCATTCCTAAACCAGCCGCCCCAGCCATGGTGTCTCAAGGCTCTGCCAATCCACCCGAGCCGCTGACCAATGCAGCCGGTCCGGTGGATGTGATAGAGATGGTTGCCGATGTTGCTTCCGCTGCCCTTTCCATCGTTGCGTCTGATTCTGCCGCAGCTGATACAGTTGATGCCATATCCGAACTGGTTTCCCTTGCGTCCATGATACCCGGTCAGCCGGGTCCCAAGCCCCCTTCCCGTAAAATGGTCAGCGGTTTCAGCGGCGGTATGGGTATGGGTTTTGATGGTGGGGTGGTTACCTCGGGTCATGGTCACTGTATTCCTTGTAAGGTGGCTGCTGCCACAAATGTTGGTAACCCCGTGAACGCCGTACTCGGTATCAAAGTCCTATTTGACGATACCGAGACCGACTTTGCCTTCGATTCCCCGCTTCCCCTTGTTTGGCAGCGCAGCTACTATTCCGACCAAATAGGCAACGGCTGGCTGGGACAAGGTTGGTCGCTGCCGTTCTCCATGCGTCTTGTCCGGACTGCCGACGGTTTCCTCTATATTGATGAGCAGGGCAGGGAAATTCCATTGCCGGATATCAGCGACAAAGCGGACGAGCCTTATTCCGCAGCCGACGACGATGAAGACGATCTATATGAAGAAGAGGCTGCGCCAAGACCTGCTTCCGCCGAAGAAGATCCCTACGGTTTGGATGACGCCTATTTTGATCCTTACGAACAAATCTTCTTTTCACAGATTTCAGACGACCTCTATCAAATCGCCTCCCCCGACGGCGGCGCACGGCTGTTGTTTGCCGAAGTCGATTCCGGCTGCGGCATTTACCAACTGGTCGCCCAACTCGACCGCAACAGCCGCCATATCCGCCTCTGCTACGACGACAACGGGCTGCCGCACAGCATTTACGACGGCAGCGGCCGACATTTCCAACCCGTATTCTCCTCCATCCGTCTGCACGACAACGATCCCGACTTCGACCCGGCCGGAGAACGGGACGTCTTCGTTTCCGAAGACGAACGTTTCTACGTCAACCGCCTCACTTCCGTCACCTTCAACGGTAAGGAACTGGTGCGCTACGACTACGACGGCTACGGCGATTTGACCGCCGTTTACGGACGCGACGGCAAAAAACTGCGCGGTTTCGCCTACCGCAACCACATCATGGTCGAACACAACCAGCCCGACGGACTGGTATCCCGCTACGAATACCACCGTTACGACACCGACGGCAAAGTACTCAAAAGCAGCAACAACCTCGGCGAAGAATGGACGTTCGACTACCGCAAAGACCATACCGTCGTTACCGACGCATTGGGACGGACGGAAGTGTACGGTTTCGACGAAAACCACGAACTCGTCTACCGCATCGACGCCGACGGACAACGCAGCGACAGCGAACGCGACAGCTACGGTCGCATTACCGTAGAACGCGACCCGCTCGGACGCGAAACCCGCTATCTCTACGATACCGAAGGCAACGTCATCGCCATCACCGCGCCGGACGGCGGCAGCACCCAAATCGACTACCACGAAACCCTCAACCTGCCGGTTGCCGTCAACGATCCCGCAGGCAGGATTACCGCCTACGATTACGACGGACGCGGCAACCTCGTCGGCATCACCGACCCCGCCGGTTACACCACAAGCTACGGCTACAACGCCCGATGGCTGCCCGAAACCATTACCGACGCCTTAGGCAAAACCCGACGTCTACACTACGATACCCTCGACCAACTCGTCTGCTTTACCGACTGTACCGGCGAAACCACCCGCTTCGCTTACACCGAATACGGCGATCTCGAAACCGTTACCGATGCGCTGGGCCATACCACCCGCCACCACTACGACGCAGCGGGCAACCCCGTCCGTACAGACTACCCCGACGGCAGTCACGAAACCTTCGAATACGACCGCCTCAACCGGCTGACCGCCCATATCGACGGA
>NZ_CATQFV010000065.1:0-1263 GCF_958267435.1 Neisseria benedictiae | reverse complement strand
GGCGGAGACAGGGCGTTTCATTAACCAAGACCCGATTGGGCTATTGGGTGGGGAGAATCTGTATCAGTTTGCTCCGAATGCTCAGACATGGGTTGATGTTTTGGGGATGCAAGGTGTAAATATTAATTTATTCTCATCTAATGAAAAAATACGAACTTATGCAACAAGGGTGAAAAATAAACCTGATGTGTTCCAAGTAGGTGGACATGGTAATTCTTCTGTAATCATTGATGGTTCTAATGGAAAGGCTTTAACAGCAAAAGACTTGGCACAAAAAATTCAATCACATCCAGATTATAAAAAAGGAATGACTGTAGAACTTTTATCTTGCAATACTGGTAAAGGTGCAAATTCAATCGGACAGCAACTTGCAAATGAATTAAACACTACAGTGAAAGCCCCTAATCAATTTCTTTGGTATTACTCGAATGGTAATTTGAAGCCTATGGGCATGAAGCCTGACCGAACTCAGGATTTAAATCAACCAGGGAGAATGAGGCGGTTTACCCCTCAAAAACCACATAGAAGGATGGGAACATGCAACAAAAACGAGTGTTGATTTTTTTATTTTTTACAGTAGGGTTAATATTTTTTATGTTATTAATCAAATTTGATTCTGTTTTTTCTAATAATAGGAGTGAAATAATGTCTAATTCTGTTTCTACAGGAAGTATATATTCTTTAAATGAAAAAGAAATTAATCTTCTAATAAAAGAGGCGGATAAAGGTAATAAAGATGCTGCTTATAAGCTATATGAATATTACTCATTGTCCGCTTTGAATGATGAGTTAGCGTATAAATGGTTACTTAAAGCAGCTCAAGCCGAACATCCTATTGCACAATATAATTTAGCAATATTTTTACTGCAAAAAGACCAAAAATCTGATGCGGCTTTTTGGGCAAAAAAAGCATATGGTAATGGTGTCTCACTGTCAGATGAGCTTTCAAATTTGATTGAAAATAAATAATGAATAGCAAAAAGCAACACGTATAAAATTTCAAATTTTTTTTTTGGTTGATACGTCGTAGCCTACATAAATTTCTAGATTTGCAGGTAGGGTGCGTACCTCAAAGCACGCACGCAGTTTTAAATTTTTGGGCTAAATTTTTTTAATCTCAATCGGTTTTTAGACGACCTCAATACTTTCTTTGAGGTCGTCTGAAATATTTGTTCTTTAACAATCTCAACCGACTACCCCGACGGCAGTCACGAAACCTTCGAATACGACCGCCTCAACCGGCTGACCGCCCATATCGACGGA
>NZ_CATQFV010000064.1:0-72320 GCF_958267435.1 Neisseria benedictiae | reverse complement strand
GCTGCATGTAGCAAATTTTTATTTTTAGATGCAAGTTTTGATAAAAGTAGTGGGACAAATGCTCAACCAGCTGAAATTCGGAAGAGAACTGCTAATGAACTTAAATGTGATACCACATTAATGAATTTATTAAGAGAAGCTATTGCCAATAGTTGTGATGAAGACGGTTGGGCATTATTAAGTAATGTTGGGAAGATTATCAATAACCAATCATCTTTTGATAGTAAAAATTATGGTTATACGAAGTTGGGAGATTTAGTGCGTGTAATTGATATTTTTGAAACTAGGTTGTCAGAAAATCGTTCACAAATGTATATCCGAAATAAAAGAGCAACGTAAAAAATGAAAGTTATTTAAATAATGGCTTGTGATAGAGGTTTGTGCATAATTTTTAGATGGTCTTGTTTTGAATATCAAAAGGTACTCTGAAAACTAAATATTATTTTTTAAAAAAGAGAAACACCATGTCCTGCGAACACCTAGTCATGTCATACAGCACCTTTCCCAAAACCAAAAACGACGCGCTGAAAGAGCCGATGTTTTTCGGTCAGCCGGTAAATGTTGCCCGTTATGACCAGCAGAAATACGAGGTATTTGAAAAACTGATTGAAAAACAACTGTCGTTTTTTTGGCGGCCGGAAGAAATCGACGTGTCGCGCGACCGTATCGATTACGCGAACCTGCCCGAACACGAAAAACATATTTTCATCAGCAATCTGAAATATCAAACACTGCTCGATTCCATCCAAGGGCGCAGTCCGAATGTTGCCTTGCTGCCTTTGGTTTCGATTCCCGAGCTGGAAACGTGGATTGAAACGTGGAGCTTCAGCGAAACCATCCATTCGCGCAGCTATACCCACATCATCCGCAATATTGTGAATGACCCGTCGGTCGTGTTTGATGATATTGTCGAAAACGAATATATTACCGCCCGCGCCGAAGACATTGCCTGCTATTACGATGACTTAATCGAATACACCCAGTATTACAACCTGTTGGGCGAAGGGGTGCACAATGTCGGCGGCAAACCCGTTACCGTGTCTTTGCGCGGGTTGAAGAAAAAACTCTATCTCTGCCTGATGTGCGTCAACGTGTTGGAAGCCATCCGTTTCTACGTTTCATTTGCCTGCTCGTTTGCTTTTGCCGAGCGCGAGTTGATGGAAGGCAACGCCAAAATCATCAAACTGATTGCCCGCGACGAAGCCCTGCACCTGACCGGCACGCAGCATATGCTTAATCTGATGCGTTCGGGTGTCGATGATCCTGAAATGGCGGAGATTGCCGCCGAGTTGCAGGACGAATGTTTCCGACTCTTCAAAAAGGCGGCGGAACAGGAAAAAGAATGGGCGGCATATTTGTTTAAAGACGGTTCGATGATTGGTTTAAACAAAGAAATCTTATCCCAATACGTCGAATATATTACCAATCTGCGTATGCAGGCGGTGGGTTTGCCGGCCGGATTTGAAGGCGCAAATCAAAACCCGATTCCGTGGATTAATGCGTGGCTGTCGTCCGACAACGTACAGGTCGCGCCGCAGGAAGTGGAAATATCTTCTTACTTGATCGGTCAGATTGATTCTGAAGTGAATACGGATGATTTGGGCGATTTTGAGTTGTAAACGTTTTTTTGAAAAAATGCCGTCTGAAGCCGGATGTTTCAGACGGCATTTGTATGTTGTATGATGGGAAAAATAGCAGGTCGGATCGGTTATTGTTCCTTTTATTTTTTGATTGGTCGGAAATGGCGCGCATTGGTACGAATAAGGGTCTTTTTGAGCTCTTGGAGGGTGAGACCCTGTTGGAAGGCTTGGAACGGACGGGACATATGGTGGAATATCAGTGCCGAAGCGGATATTGCGGATCGTGCCGGGTAAAGATTTTGGAGGGAAGCGTTACTTATCGGGAGCCGCCTTTGGCTTTTTTGGGGCGGGACGAGATACTGCCGTGCTGCTGTTACGTCGAGGGGGATGTCAGGCTGGATTGCGGTTTGGCGGGGGAGGATGAGGCGCTGTCTGACAGTTTGCTGAAATAAAAGCCGTCCGAACATTGGTTCGGACGGCTTTTTGACGGTATTACCGGTTATGCCCGATGAGTCGGTAAAAGGTTTCGCCGTCTTGGATATAACCCAGTTCTACTCGGGCGATTTCCGAAATGGCTTCTTGACCGTTTTCTAAATCATAGACTTCGGCGGCAAGGGAATGATTGCGTAGGGCGAGCGTCTGGTTTTTTTCCTCTTGAACGGCAATCTGTTCTCTCAGACTGCTGTTGCGTCCGATGCTGCCTTTGCCGAACCAGAGGCTGTACTGGCAGCAGACGAGGGCGGCGGATAAAACGACAGTTACCCACTTCATACCTTAACCTTTTCTTATTTGCCCAGTTGGTAGAATGCGGCTTTGCCGGGGTAGTAGGCGGCTTCTGCCAATTCTTCCTCGATACGCAGCAGTTGGTTGTATTTTGCCATGCGGTCGGAACGGCTCAAAGACCCGGTTTTGATCTGCATACAGTTGGTGGCGACTGCCAAGTCGGCAATGGTGCTGTCTTCGGTTTCGCCGGAGCGGTGGCTCATTACGCAGGCGTAGCGGTTGCGTTTTGCCAGATCGACGGCTTTCAGGGTTTCGCTCAAAGTACCGATTTGGTTGACTTTGACCAGCAATGCGTTTGCCACGCCTTTTTCAATGCCTTCGGCAAGGATTTTCGGATTGGTTACGAACAAGTCGTCGCCGACCAATTGAACTTTTTTGCCCAATTTTTCGGTCAGCAGTTTCCAGCCTTCCCAGTCGTTTTCGTCCATCCCGTCTTCGATGGAGATAATCGGGAACTCGTTAACCAAGCCTTCCAAGTATTCGGCAAACTCCGAGTTGGTGTAGGAGCGGCCTTCGGCTTCCAAGTGGTATTTGCCGTCTTTGTAGAACTCGCTGGACGCGCAGTCCAATGCGAATAATACGTCTTCGCCTGCTTTGTAGCCGGCGGCTTCGGTGGCTTCGACCATCAGTTGCAGGGCTTCTTTGTGGCTGTTCAGGTTGGGGGCAAAACCGCCTTCGTCTCCGACTGTGGTCGGGAAGCCTTTGCTGTCGCACAGTTTTTTTAGAGCGTGGAAGATTTCCGCACCGCAGCGCAACGCTTCGCGGAAAGATTTTGCGCCGACGGGCATAATCATAAACTCTTGGATGTTCAGGCTGTTGTTGGCGTGTTCGCCGCCGTTGATGACGTTCATCATCGGTACGGGCAGGGACATCGGGCCTGCGCCGCCCAAGTAGCGGTAAAGCGGCAGGCCTGAGTCTTCGGCAGCGGCGCGTGCAACCGCCATAGAGACCGCCAAAGTCGCATTCGCACCCAAATTGCCTTTGTTTTCAGTACCGTCCAATTCAATCATAATTTGATCGATATAAGATTGCTCGTTGGCATCGATACCGATGAGGGCTTGGGCGATTTGGTTGTTGACATGTTCGACTGCCTTCAATACGCCCTTGCCGGAATAGCGGGATTTGTCGCCGTCGCGCAGTTCCAAAGCTTCTTTTTGACCGGTGGACGCGCCGCTCGGTACGGCTGCACGTCCCATTACGCCGGATTCGAGCAATACATCACACTCGACTGTGGGGTTGCCGCGTGAGTCCAAAATTTCGCGGGCGAAAATATCAACGATTGCGCTCATGAATGTTCTCCAAGTGAAGTGAAGGGAGGTAAAAAATGGGAGGGCTTCAGACGGCCTTTTTGCCGGAAAGCCGCCAACTTAAAACTGCTGAAAGTAGGGCGGCTGCCATGAAAATCATGCTGGAAATGCCGTGCCACATTCCGAAAGATCCGCCTACAACCGACAACAGCCAATTTTCATGCCCGTATTTCAACGCCTCGATAACGGGTGTAACCAAAAATTGGTTGGCGGCAAGGGCGGACAATAAAAAAAGCAGCAGGGCGGTTTGCCGCCGGGTTAGGGCGGTAAAGGCGGCAGCCAGTACCGCGCCCCAAACGGCAAGCCCGCTCAAAGAGAGGATGTCGAACAATACGCCGGCAATTTCGCCCGCCTGCATTTTTGGCAGCATTTTGAACAGCACCGGCGCGGCGATATAACCCGTCATAATCTGCATACCGAGCCACAAGGTTGCGGCATACAGGCTGATTTTTCGGAAAGTCTGCATCATAAGGCGAAACCGTGTTATTCGATTGTTAAAATCGGTTGTGATTTGATTAAATCGTCCAATGCTTTGATGCGGATTAAAAAATCTTCTAAAAGGTGCAGCGGCAGCGCGCTGGGGCCGTCGCATTTCGCCAGTTTCGGATCGGGGTGCGATTCGAGAAACAGGCCGGCAAGGCGGGTTGCCATGCCTGCAAGTGCCAAATCCAAAGCCTGTGCGCGACGGCCGCCGGATGCGGCAGAACCGGCATCGCGGGTTTGCAGGGAATGGGTAACGTCAAAGATGACCGGCAGATTATCGCAGGTTTGTTTCATCACGCCGAAGCCGAGCATATCGACAACGAGGTTGTCGTAGCCGAAGCTGCTGCCGCGTTCGCATAAAATCAGCTTCCCGTTGCCGGCTTCGCGGAATTTTTCCACGATGTTTTTCATTTGCGAAGGGCTGAGGAACTGCGGTTTTTTGATGTTAACGACGTTGCCGGTTTCCGCCATTGCAGCCACTAAATCGGTCTGCCGCGCAAGAAAGGCGGGAAGCTGGATGACATCGCACACTTCGGCGACGGGTTTGCACTGATAGGGTTCGTGTACGTCGGTAATGACGGGGATGCCGAACTCTGCTTTGACTTTTTCAAAAATCTTTAAGCCTTCTTCCAAGCCTACGCCGCGATAGGAATGGATGGACGAGCGGTTTGCCTTGTCGAAAGATGCTTTAAAGATATAGGGAATGCCCAGTTTGCGGGTAACTTCGACATAATGCGCGCAGGTTTGGAGGGTGGAATCCAAGCCTTCCAAAACGTTGATGCCGCCGAATAGGACGAAGGGCGAGTTGTTGCCGAGGGTGATGTCGTTGATTTTAATATCCATAATCGATGTCCGTTGCGGGATTACAGTACGGTGTGCGGCGGCTCGTAGGAGATGATGTCGCGGATTTTGTTGTTTCCGTCCACTAAGACGACTTTGGGTTCGTGTGCGGCGATTTCCGGTTCGGAAAGTTGGATATAAGACATAATGATGACGATATCGCCTTTCTGTACCAGCCTTGCCGCCGCCCCGTTCAGGCAGACCACGCCGCTGCCGCGTTTGCCTGAAATGGTATAGGTTTCAAAACGTTCGCCGTTGTTGTTGTTGACGATGGCGACTTTTTCGTTGGGGCAGATGCCTGCCGCGTCCAACAGGTCTTGATCGACGGTAATGCTGCCGACGTAGTTCAAATCGGCTTCGGTTACGGTGGCGCGGTGGATTTTTCCGCCAAGCATAGTACGGAACATGTATTTCCTTTTGGTTTGTGTGCGGTCTGACGGGCGTGATGCCGTCTGAAAATCTGAATGCCGTATTATAGTGGAGTTTCCTTCAAATTCATAATGGCAAGGCTTCGGGCAGGGAAGCTGTTTTCAGACGGCATTTCATTTTTGCCGATTGGCAATCCGGCTCAACTCTCCCAATCGATTGAGAAAATGCTGCCGTCCAAATGCAGTTTGACGGCAAGGATTTCGTCGCTTTCCATATTGGCGGGCATATAATCCATAACGGCAAAAGCCGGACTTTCTGCCCATAGGCTGATATAGGTCAACTGCATGGATCGGACAAATTTTGCCGCATCACGGCTTGTTTGGGTATCTTCGGTGTGAAAGTCGATATAGCGGCTGTCCCGTTTCAAATATTCCGTCAGTGCGGCGCGTGCAGTATCGTCGGCTTTTTCCAATTCGGACAGGAAGGCGGCAAATGCATCCAATGTTTCGGTTGGCAGGCGGTTTTCATTTTCTGCCCACAGGGATACCTCGACAAGATTGCCTTTGACGGTCAGCTCGTCTTCCCAGAGGACATCTTCTTCTCCGTCAAAACCTTCGGTGGACAGTTGTCGGAAATAGGGGTGAAAAATCGACATGATTGTTCCTTTTGGTGAGGATTGGGGGGGATTGTATGCCGTCTGAACGGTGTTCTTCAGACGGCATCGTTACATCAATTTCCCTTGGGCGGGCGTTTGCCTTGCAGGGTTTTTAGCACGGTTTTGACGGTGTTGATCCGTACTTCGATGTTTTCCATTTCCGCTGCAAATCTCAATTTGTCTGCCCCTGCCAGCCGGTATTTTTTATCCGTCTGAATCAGCAGGATGATTTCGGTTGGATCGACATTGTTGTTTTTGCCAAAGGTTACCGTTACCGCATCACTGGTCGCATCAATGGCATCGATACCCAATTCTTTTGCCGCAAGCCGTAAGCGGTGGCTTTCAATGAGGGTTTTGACGGGCTGTTCGGGCAGGCCGAAGCGGTCGACCAGTTCTTCATGTATGGCGTTGATTTGCTGCACGGTTTCGCAGACGGCGAGACGTTTGTAGAGGACGAGGCGCTCGTGAATATCGGGGCAGTAGTCTTCAGGCAGTAATGCCGGGCTGTGCAGTTTGATTTCGGTGGTAATACCCAATGGCGCGTCGAGGTCGGGCTGGCGACCTTTTTTGAGATCGCGAACGGCTTGTTTGAGCATTTCGGTGTAGAGCGTGAAGCCGACCTGTATCATTTCGCCGGATTGTCCTTCGCCGAGGATTTCGCCTGCGCCGCGGATTTCCAAATCCTGCATGGCGAGGGTGAAACCTGCGCCGAGTTCGTCTGCCGCCGCGATGGCGTCGAGGCGTTTTTCTGCGTCTTTGGTGATGTATTCGGGCGTGAGCAGGTAGGCGTAGGCTTGGTGGTGGCTGCGGCCGACGCGCCCGCGAAGCTGGTGCAGCTGCGCCAGCCCGAATTTGTCGGCGCGGTTGATGATGATGGTGTTGGCGTTGGGGATGTCGATGCCGGTTTCGATGATGGTGGAACAGAGCAACACGTTAAATCGTTGCTGCAAAAAGTCGCGCATCACTTGTTCCAGTTCGCGCTCGCGCAGTTGTCCGTGCGCCACGCCGATGCGGGCTTCGGGCAGCAGAGTTTCCAACCGCTCGCGCATATTCTCAATCGTATCCACTTCATTGTGCAGGAAAAACACCTGCCCGCCGCGTTTGAGTTCGCGCAGTACGGCTTCGCGCACGCTGCCTTCACTAAAGGGTTTGACAAACGTTTTCACGGCAAGGCGACGGCTGGGCGCGGTGGTAATCAGCGAGAAGTCGCGCAGTCCTTCCAACGCCATACTTAAAGTACGCGGAATCGGCGTGGCGGTCATGGTGAGGATGTCAACATTGGCGCGCAGGCGTTTGAGCTGCTCTTTCTGGCGCACGCCGAAGCGGTGTTCTTCATCGATAATGACTAAACCTAAGTTTTTGAATTTTATATCGTCCTGCACCAATTTGTGCGTACCGATAACAATATCGACCGTGCCGTCCGCCAAGCCTTCCAGTGCGGCTTTGGTGGCTTTGCTGTTATTGAAACGCGAAAGGCTGGCGACTTTCACGGGGAAATCGGCGAAGCGGTCGGCGAAGTTTTGCGCATGTTGCTCCACTAGAAGCGTGGTCGGTGCGAGTACGGCAACTTGTTTGCCGCCCATTACCGCCACAAACGCGGCGCGCAGGGCGACTTCGGTTTTGCCGAAACCGACATCGCCGCACACGAGGCGGTCCATCGGCTTCGCCTGTGTCAAATCTTTAATCACGGCGGCAATGGCAGCGGCCTGGTCTTCGGTTTCCTCGTAGCCGAAGCCGTCGGCAAAGACCTGATAGTCCAACTCGTTGATTTCAAACTTGTGTCCCGATTGGGCGGCGCGTTGGGCGTAGAGGTTGAGCAACTCGGCGGCGGTATCGCGCGCTTTTTCGGCGGCTTTGCGCTTTGCCTTGTTCCACGCGCCGCTGCCGAGCTTGTGCAGGGCGACGTTTTCATGCGCCTGACCGGAGTAGCGGCTGATTAAATGCAGTTGCGAAACAGGCACATAAAGCTGCGCTTCGCCCGCGTATTCGAGCAACATCATTTCGTTGGTTTCATCGCCCAAGTCCATTGTGACCAAGCCCATATATCGGCCGATGCCGTGTTCTTCGTGTACAACAGGATCGCCGATATTGATTTCGGCAAGGTCGCGCAACAGGCCGTCTGAAACAGCGGCGTGTTTCTTACGCTGATGTTTGCGCGAGCGGGCGACATATTGATAAAGATCGGATTCGGTAATGACCGCGATGTTTTGATCTTCTAATTTAAACCCGTATGCCAACGGCGCGACCGTAATCATCAGCGGCTCGTGCGCCGATAAAAAGCCCTGCCAGTCGGACACAGGTTTGGCCTTCAAACCGTTTTGCTGCAAGAAGCCGAGCATGGTTTCTCGCCGTCCCAGACTTTCGGCACACAGCAGAATCCGTCCTTCAAATGCCGTCTGAAAGTCCTTCAATGCCTGCAACGGCTCGTCGGCTTGGCGGTTGACGGCAAGGTCGGGCAGGGCGTGTTCCTTGCCGGAAACATCGGGCAGCACTTGTCCGTAGTTTTTCAGACGACCTGCGAACACATCGGCAGAGAGATATAAATGCTGTGGAAGCAAAGGCGGATAGGTTTCGTCGCCCTGCGCCATGGCGTAACGCGATTTGACGTCGCTCCAAAAGCGGTTTGCTTCGGCGTGAACGTCGCCCAAAGAGACAAACAGCGCATCTTCGCCGATATAGTCAAACAGCGTTTCCAGCTCGTTTTCAAAAAACAGCGGCAGATAATATTCCACGCCTGCGCCGAAATGACCGTTGCTGACGGCTTTGTACACGGCGGCATCGTTCGGATTACCATCGACTTCCTCGCGGAAGCGGCTGCGGAAAATCTTTTGCGCCCCGCTGTCGGTGGGGAACTCGTGCGCCGGCAGCAGGCGGATTTCGGAAACGGGGGAGATGGTGCGCTGCGTTTCGGTATCGAAGGTTTTGATGCTGTCGATTTCATCATCAAACAAATCGATGCGGTAAGGCATCTCGCTGCCCATCGGGAATAAATCGACTATACCGCCGCGCACGGCAAATTCGCCTGCCGCAACAACGTGGGAAACATGGTTATAACCTGCATCCACCAAATCACTTTTCAGACGGTCTATATCCAAAGTCTGCCCCGTTTTCAGCCAAAACGTGCGCCCTGCCAGAAACGGCACAGGTGGCAGCTTCTGCATCGCCGTGGCAACCGGCACGAACAACACATCCGCCGCGCCGCTTTTAATCTGCCACAACGCCGACAAGCGCTCCGATACCAAATCCTGATGCGGAGAAAAACGCTCGTAAGGCAGCGTTTCCCAGTCCGGCAGGAACACCGCCGTATCATGCGGACGGAAAAACAGCCAGGCCGTCTGAAGGCGCAACGCCTGTTCCGCATCTTGGGTCAAGACAACCTTGAGCTGCTTATGCGGCAAATAACGCGCCAAAGCCAAGGACAGCGAGCCTTGCGAAAGATTGAGCCAACGGGATTTTTCACGGGGTTTTGGGATAGGGTAGGTCATGGCGCGGAAATATTTTAGATACGGAGGCAAACGGCAATTTTAACACGATGGCGATAATCTGATGCCGTCTGAAAGATTGATTAGCATGCAAACAGTGAAGCGGATTGTTAGCTGTCATACTTTGTGGTAAATTTTAGTAACTAAACTCTAAAATTATGGGCGGCGGTTTGATAAAACTGCCCGTTAATAGAAATTAACCGGAAAATATGATGACACACACTGAATCAAGCGCGCAGCCGTCAACCATGGACACGGCTGCTTTTTTAAAGTACATCGAATCCGCATTCCGCCGCATTTTTTCAGACGGCATCAATCTCATGCAATACCTGCCCGAAGACAAATGGCTTGCCTTGAAGCAGGCTGGTTTGCTGTTGCCCTTCCTCGACAAAAAACACGGCGGCCGCAGGGGCAGCCAGTTTGAAATTCAGGAAGTATTGCGAATTGCGGGGCATTACGGCGTGCCCGTTACCCTGCGTACCGGCATCGAGGGCGCGCTGGTGTTGCAGCCCCTGCAAGAATTCGGCGACGAAGCGCAAGTCGCGCAAGGTCTGGACATGGTTTTCAAAGGCGAGGGCGGCGGTTTGGGTGTTACCGAACCCGAAACCTCCGGCGCGGCGATTGCCCGCGAAATGCAGTCCTACTACGAATATACCGACGATAAAACCATTTACGTCAACGCCGCGAAATACTGGCAGGGCAATTCGCAAAGCGACTTCCTCCTCGTTGCCGCCAAAGAGCGCAAAAACGGCAAACTCGCCAAAATCATCGACCTGCTGCTCGTCCCCAAAACATACATCCGCTGCGAAACCCTCGCATCCGAAGGCCTGCGCGCCGTCCGTTACGCCGTCAACCGCATCGATGCCCAAATGCCTGCAGCCGCCGTGATGAAACTCTCTCAGGGCGACGCGGCCGGTTTGCGCGCGTTCCAAAACATCTTTATCCGCAGCCGCCTGCAACTGATTGGCATGACGCACGGCATTATGGAATACATCCTTGAAAACCTGAACCGATACGTCCGCCACGACATCAGATTCGTCGATTACGAACGCCGCGAAATCCAACGCCGCCATCAGGTTTCCGAGATTCTTTACCGCTATGTCTGCCGTTCCGTTTCGCCCGTCGCGACCGTCGCCCATCAATTGATGGAGGCGAACATCGTCAAAACCCTCGCCACGGAATACACTTACGCCGCCGCGCAAATGTTGCAAAAACTCTTGGGCGCGAAGGGTTTTGAACGCGGACACACCGCCGGCAATATCGCTATCGACATCCGCCCCTTCACGATTTTTGAAGGCCCGAACGATATGCTTTATGCCGAAATTTACGACCAGTTCGTCCGCGCCACCGCCGAAGAAAAAGAAGCTGGCATCAGGTTGGACAAAAACCAAACCCTGCTCGACCGCCTGCAAACCGATGCGCGCTTTGCCGCCGTTGCCCGAAGCTGCACCTTGCCCGAAGACATCCGCAGCTTCTTGAAGGAACACACCCTGACCGACGCCTGCGCCTTGCAAAAAGTCTTTATCGGCAAAATCATCGCCCGACTTTTCGCCTTCGTTCAGGCGGAACACGAAGACACCGCAGCCTTCTTGTCAAACGACATCCGCAAAGACATCTTGGACTGCCGATATTGCGGATAGCGGGCAAATACGGCGCAGGCAATGCCGTCTGAAGGGGGAACGTGCCTTCAGACGGCATTTCCGGCGGCGGCACACGGATTTCGGGCGGTGCAAAAGGCAACGCGCGGCATTCCGCAAAGCCGCCGATTGCGCCGGATGCCGCATTTCGCGCCGCGCCCTTGTTTTGCTACATTTCCCACTTACCTTATTTGTTCGGAACATATTGATGAAAAAGAGAAAAATACTGCCGTTGGCAATTTGTTTGGCGGCTTTGTCTGCCTGTACGGCGATGGAGGCCCGCCCCGGGCAAATGAAGCCCAAGCCCCCCCGCGCGGATGAAATGAAAAAAGAAAGCCGCCCCGCGTTTGACGCGGCAGCCGTACCGGTATCCGACAGCGGGTTTGCCGCCAATGCAAATGTCCGCCGTTTTGTGGACGATGAAGTCGGGAAAGGGGATTTTTCCCGGGCGGAATGGCAGGATTTTTTTGACAAAGCGGCTTACAAGGCGGACATCGTCAAGATTATGCACCGACCCTCCACATCGCGTCCGTGGTATGTGTTCCGCACGGGAAATTCGGGCAGGGCGAAATTTCACGGCGCGCGCCGGTTTTATGCGGAAAACCGCGCGGTTATCGATGATGTGGCGCAAAAATACGGCGTGCCTGCCGAGCTTATCGTGGCGGTTATCGGGATTGAAACGAATTACGGCAAAAATACGGGCAGTTTCCGTGTGGCGGACGCATTGGCGACCTTAGGCTTCGATTACCCCCGCCGCGCCGGGTTTTTCCAAAACGAATTGGTCGAGCTTTTAAAGCTGGCAAAAGAAGAAGGCGGCGATGTTTTCGCCTTTAAAGGCAGCTATGCGGGCGCAATGGGGATGCCGCAATTTATGCCTTCGAGCTACCGGAAATGGGCGGTGGATTATGACGGGGACGGACATCGGAACATATGGGGCAACGTCGGCGATGTCGCGGCATCGGTTGCCAATTATATGAAACAGCACGGTTGGCGCACGGGCGGGAAAATGCTGGTGCCGGCGACGTTGGCACCGGGTGCGGATGTTCAGGCAATCATTGACGAAAAAACCGCCCTGACGCGGACGGTGGCGGATTTGAAGGCGTACGGCATCATCCCTGGCGGAGAGCTTGCAGATGATGAAAAGGCGGTTTTGTTCAAATTGGAAACCGCACCCGGTGTGTTTGAATATTATTTGGGCTTGAACAATTTTTATACGGTATGGCAGTACAACCACAGCCGGATGTATGTAACGGCGGTCAGGGACATTGCCAATTCGCTTGGCGGCCCGGGATTGTAGTGTTTTTTAAAATGCCGTCTGAACCGAAACGCGGTTCGGACGGCATTTTTGCATCCTTTATGGGGATTTACGCATCAGGGCGGTATTCGGGGCGAAGCCCGCTTCAGACGGCATTGCCGGTCAAGGCTTGTCCGAAGGAGGGTGTCCCTGTCCTTTGGCGGGCGGGAGGAAAAGTATGCAGGGATTGCTTTTAATCTGATTCCAAAAACTTTTGATCAGGTTGCGGATGCTGCCGATTTTCGTGCCGCGCGAGCGCAGGGCGACGAAGAGGGCGAGGCTGAAGCTGACGCAGAGGTTGACCAGGCCGATGGCGAGGACGCTGAAAATGCCGAGTACGAACGTGCCCAAGCCGACGTTGCCGCTGACGGCGGCATAGCCGAGGTTGGCGGAGGAAAAGGCGACGTGGCGGATGTCCAGCGGCAGCCCGAGTAGGTGTCCGAAATAGCCGGTCATACCCAAGAGCATCCCGAAGATGAAGTTGCCTGCCAGCGAGCCGTAGTGTTTGTGGATATAGGCGGCGAGGACGCGGCGGGGGCCGGGGCGCATGATTTTACGCAGCAAGGGGTTGAAGGGCAGGCGTTGGCGCAGGTTGAGGTAGTCGGCGCGGTTGTCGAAAAAACCTGCGATGATGCCGGAGCAGAACAGCCACAAGCCTGCAATGGCGGCATACCACAGCGTCGGGTAAGCGATGATGTCTATGGATTTGAACTGGTAGGCAGCGGTGCGGGCATCGAGTATGGGCTGCCGGTACAGATGGGCATAGCCGAACGATATGGCGCACGCCAAAAGGATGGCGATGGAAACGTTGCCGAAGACGGCGACGCTTTGGGAGCGGCATACGTCGATGAGGAGCTTGGCGAGCTTGTTGTCCACCGCTTTGCCGCCTTCGTTGAGATCGACCTGTTCGGCAAAGCTGGCGGCAGTCATCGCGGGCTGTTTGGTGGCGACTGTGCAGTGCAGCATATGGATGATCATAAAGCCGATGCCGTAGTTGAACCCCGCCGACAAGGAGGCGAGGAAGGGGCTGAGGCCGAGTGTGCCGATGCGGATTTTGAGCAACGCCATCAGGGCGATGATGATGCCGCCGCCTGCCGCCGAGTAGAACATTTTGAAATATTCTTTGCGGTTGCGGGTGATGTAGTGTTCGCCGTGGTGGCTTTTGTTTTCGGTAATGCTGCGGGCGAGCATACGGATGCTGCTGCGGCGCAGGTGGCGGGTGCTGTATTGTTCGACCGCCGCGTAGATGAGGGAGTTCATCAGCGCGATGGTCAGGCGGTTGCTGTTGCCGGCACCGGTTTGGATGTCGGTGAGCAGCTTCAGACGGCCTACGGTCTGCCGGAGCCGTTCGAGCAGGTGGGCGACTTTGACCGACGAACCGGAGCCGGCGCCCGTCCCTTTGCGGCGCAAATAGTCAATCTGGCTGAAACATTGGTCGAACATCACTTCGAGGTGGGCGGTGTCGTAAGGCGCGGTGCCGTTGCGGTAGTGTTCGACCAGTTTGGCGGTTTCGCGTTGGAGGGCGACGAAGGAAGAATCGGCTTCCAGCAGGCGTGGGGCGATGCGGATGAGGTCGGGCTCGATGGCTTCGGATGCCGTCCAGACAGACAGCATTTCGATGGCGCGCAAACGCGCATCGGCAAGGCGGATGCCCGCCGTCTGCAATTTGGACGGCTCGGCGTGGCTCCGGATGAGTTCGTATAAAACCAGCCATTGGCGGATATTGAGCGTTTGCAGCCATTTGTCGTCGTTTTCGGAATGGAAAAGATAAAGGAAGACTTCGCCCAAGTTGGCAAAATCTTTATATGACGGGCTGAAGCGTTCGTATATGCGTATGCCCATTTCCCGGGCAAAGCTGTGGCGCGAGAAGATGCCGAGTTTGATGAGTGCCGGATAAATGTGTATTTGCGCGAGCCAGATGTAAAAACACCGGCTGAAGCGGGACAGCAATTCCCTGTCTTGTTTGAATGTGTCGATAATCAGGTCGAAACGCTCCCCCGCACATTTTTTGCCGCCACGGCGCAAAAATTTAATCAATGCGTTGAGGACGTTGACAAAATCGGTATGTCCGAGGCTTTCCGAAAGCAGGGGGCGCAGGTTTTGAGGGGTAATTTTCTTCATATCAGCCATTGTACCGCATCGGCAATCCGGCGTTAAACGCCCCGATGGCGGGGAGGGAGCGCCTGCGGAAGGCGGCGCATTTTCCGCCAGTTTGAAATCAAACTATATTAATGATATAATAAATATCGATAAATCAATCTGATAGAGTAATCCGTATTGATTTTTAATTTTTTCGATTATAACAATTTCGGCCGGTTTGTGCATTTCGTCATCCGGAAGCCGGTATTTTGCCGGCAGGTTTTGACCGCTTTGCCCGATGACCGGGTTTGTCTGTTTTTAACAAAGGAGTGAGAAGGTTTGTCCCTGTCTGAATTTATAGAAAGCCGAACGTCATTTAATCCGATGGTTATTTTGACGACTTTGTTTTTCGTGTGTGTTTTGGTGGTATTGGTTTTAACCGTGCCGGATCAGGTGCAGATGTGGCTCGACCGGGCAAAAGAAGTCATTTTTACCGAGTTCAGCTGGTTTTATGTTTTAACGTTTTCTATTTTTCTGGGTTTTCTGCTGATACTCTCGGTCAGCAGTTTGGGAAACATCAGGCTCGGACGGGATGAAGATGTGCCGGAATTCGGCTTCCTGTCGTGGCTGGCGATGCTGTTTGCGGCCGGGATGGGCGTGGGCCTGATGTTTTTCGGCGTGGCAGAGCCGTTGATGCATTATTTTTCGGACATTACGGCCGGTACGCCGGAACACAGGCAGCAGCAGGCATTGCTGCACACAGTGTTCCATTGGGGCGTTCACGCCTGGTCGGTGTACGGTACGATTGCGTTGGCTTTGGCTTATTTCGGTTTCCGCTACAAGCTGCCGCTTGCCCTGCGTTCTTGTTTTTACCCCCTGTTGAAAGAAAAAATTTCCGGAAGGTTCGGCGATGCCATTGATATTATGGCGTTGCTTGCTACTTTTTTCGGCATCATCACCACATTGGGGTTCGGGGCTTCGCAACTGGGCGCCGGATTGCAGGAAATGGGCTGGATTGCCGAAAACAGCTTCAGCGTGCAGGTTTTGATTATCGCCGCCGTCATGTCCCTCGCCGTCGTTTCGGCAATATCCGGGGTGGGGAAAGGCGTGAAGGTGTTGAGCGAGTTGAACCTGGGCCTTGCGTTTTTGCTGCTGTTTTTTGTTTTGGCGGCGGGCCCCACTGTTTACCTGTTGTCGGCATTCGGCGACAACATAGGGAACTACCTCGGAAATCTGGTGCGCCTCAGTTTTAAAACTTATGCGTACGAACGGGAACACAAGCCGTGGTTTGAGTCTTGGACGGTGCTTTATTGGGCGTGGTGGTGTTCTTGGGCGCCGTTTGTGGGTTTGTTTATCGCGCGTATTTCAAAGGGGCGCACCATCCGCGAGTTTGTCTTCGGGGTTTTGCTCATCCCCGGCCTGTTCGGCGTTTTGTGGTTTACCGTCTTCGGCAATACGGCGATTTGGCTGAATGACGGGGTTGCGGGGGGAATGCTCGAAAAGATGACCTCCTCTCCGGAAACGCTGCTTTTTAAATTCTTTAATTACCTCCCCCTGCCCGAATTGACGAGCATCGTCAGCCTGCTGGTCATTTCCCTGTTTTTTGTAACTTCTGCCGATTCCGGGATTTATGTCCTGAACAATATTACCTCTCGGGACAAAGGCTTGAGCGCGCCACGGTGGCAGGCGGTTATGTGGGGCGTGCTGATGTCTGCCGTTGCCGTTTTGCTGATGCGCTCGGGCGGGTTAGGCAACCTGCAATCTATGACCCTGATTGTTTCCCTGCCGTTTGCCCTGCTGATGCTGATAATGTGTTTCAGCCTGTGGAAAGGCTTGAGTGCGGATAAGAAATATTTTGAGACCCGGGTTAACCCTACCAGTGTATTTTGGACGGGCGGCAAGTGGAAAGAACGGCTGGTGCGGATAATGAGCCAGACGCAGGAGCAGGATATTTTAAAATTCCTCAAACATACCGCATCGCCCGCTATGCACGAGTTGCAACGGGAGCTTTCGGAAGAATACGGCTTGAGCGTCCGGGTCGATAAGATGTTTCATCAGGACGAGCCCGCAATCGAGTTCGTTATTCGGAAAGAGACGATGCGCGATTTTATGTACGGGATTAAGTCTGTCGGGCAGGATGTATCCGACCAGTTGATTAACGACGGCAACCTGCCGCATATCCGGCACCAGACAACTTACAAACCCTACGCTTATTTTTTCGACGGGCGCGTCGGGTACGATGTGCAGTATATGAACAAGGACGAGCTGATTGCTGACATTTTGAAAAATTACGAACGTTATTTGATGTTGTTGGATGATGTCGGTCAGGAACTGATGGCGCACGAGCAGGTGGAATTGGCAGAGTAAATGCCTTCCCTCCGGCGTTTGCCAAAAAAATGCGGTGAATCAGATTCACCGCATTTTTTTGCCGGACGGGGCTTCAGACGGCACGGCGTTCATTTGTTTCCTTCAAACTGCTCCTTCAGCACCCGTTTCAATACTTTGCCCGTAGCGTTGCGCGGCAGCGCGTCTTTAAAGTGGATCTGTTTGGGGATTTTGAAATTTGCCAGCACGGTACGCAGGTGGCGGCGGATTTCGTCCTCGCCCAGATTCATACCTTCCTTCAATTGGACGAAGGCGACGATTTCCTCGTCGGCATAACGGTCTTTCACGCCGATGACGGCGGCGGCTTCGACGGCATCGAGTTTGTAGATTTCCTCTTCGATCTCGCGCGGATAGACATTTTGACCTTTGGAAATAATCAAATCTTTTTTGCGGTCGACGATAAAGATGAAGCCGTCTTCGTCTATGGTAACGAAATCGCCCGTTTTCAACCAGCCGTTGACGATGGTTTCATCGGTGGCGGCAGGCATATTGAGGTAGCCCCGCATCACCGAACCGCCCCTGACGATCAGTTCGCCCACTTCGCCGCGCGGCACTTCGACCAATTCTTCATCGACGGCTTTGACTTCCAAACCGGGAAGGGGGATGCCGACGCTGCGGGCTTTTTGCCTCTCGGGCGTATTGACGGCGACGACGGGCGAGGCTTCGCTCAGTCCGTAGCCTTCCAGCAATTTGGCGCGGGGGAACTTGGCTTTGAAATCGAGGATGGTTTGTTCCGCCAAAGGCGCGCCGCCGCTGATAAACAGGCGGATGCGGTTGAACCATCTGAAATACCAAGGGATTTTCGCCTTGCTCATCGCGGTGTAAATCGCGGGCACGCCCAAAAACACGGTCGCGCGTTTGAGCAGTGCCTGTTTCAAAACGTTGGAAAACGGGAAAACGGATTTGACCAAAATAATCGAACACGCCATATAAATCGGCAGCAGCACCATAGCCGTCAGCGTGAAGCTGTGGAACATCGGCAGGAAAACGATAAAGCGGTCGCGTTTGGAAATTTTAAAGATGCGTTCGATGCCGTTCAGGTTGGCGAACAGGTTGGCGTAGCTGATTAGCGCGCCTTTGGGATGCCCCGTCGTGCCGGAGGTATAGATGATATGTGCCAAATCATTTATCCGGGGTTGTCGGCCCAAGTCGGGTTTCTCGGGGAAGCGGCGCACGTCTTCAAAAAAGGCATCGCCTTCCGCCGTTTCGCCGGCCGGCCGGCTTTGGCCCGTCCAAATGATTTTTTCGACGGGCGTTTGCGCCTTCAAGCCCGCCAATTCTTTGGACAGGCCGGCCGAGGCGAACAGGAAGCGCGCCTTGCAGTCGTTCAGGATATACGCGTATTCGCTGTTTTTCAAAAATGTGTTCATCGGCACGGCGACCGCGCCGATGGCGGAAACGGCGAAATAGGCGGTAATAAATTCTGTGGAATTGGAAACCGCCAGCGCGACTGTGTCGCCGAACTTCACGCCGATATTTTGCAGATACGCCGCGACGGCTTCGGCTTCCTGCTTGAGCGCGCGGTAGGCGGTTTTTTCCTTGCCGTCGAACACTGCCGTGCCGTTGCCGTTTTTGCGGCAGGCGGCGGTCAGCATTTCGTAGAAATTGGCATAAGTCCGGTTCATGAAACTTCCTTTATGGTTGCGGACGGCGAACGCCCTCATTTGAAAACAATATGCCGTCTGAAAACGGAAGGCGGCAGTTTATCATCTTTGCCTTCAGACGGCATATCAAACGCCGCCTTTGCGCCGTATGCCGGAGGTTCGCCCCCGTCCTTCCTATGTCTGACCTGAATGCCGTCTGAAGCAATATGAAGGTATGCGTTTCAGACGGCATCCCCCTGTTGTGGAAATACCGTCCGACCCCTGTCCGATTATTGCCTGATTGCGGCGGAGCGGACGAGTTCTTCGAGGCTGTCGGCGAGCATTTCCGCCGCGCGCCGGTAGCCTTTGGCGGAGAAGTGTACGCCGTCTTTGGCGGCCCATCCTTGGTTGAGCCAGTTTTTCATGCTGCAAACGCCACCCATCGCGTTTTGCCAAGACCAAAACATCGTCTGCCCCTGACGGGCGACGCGCCGCTGCATCTGTTGGACTTCGGTCAGGCGGGCGGGGCGCGTGCCGCATACGCCGAGCGTGTTTTTCAGGGATTCGGGCGCGCCGAGGATGAGGATGCCGGCGGCAGGCAGGCTGTCTTGGATTTGACGGACGGTATCCAGCCATTTTTGTTCGGTATCGGCAATGTCGATGTTGCTGCCGAAGGCTTCGTTGGTGCCGTAGGCGAGGATGACCAGGTCGGCGCCGGTTTGGGCAAGGTCGCCCATCCGGCCGGCACGCCATTTCGACCATTGGGTCAATTGTGCGCCGTTGATGCCCATGGCGGAAACGGTAATGCCGCCGGCGGGATTTTCGATATTGATAAATCCGATGTCCCACGGCATTTCGGTGTGTATGGTCAGGGGCAGTGCCGCGCGGGTGTCCAGTACCTGCCAGCCGCCGCCGTTGGCGGAGACGGTGTTGCCGTTGACGGTCAGGGTTTGTTCGGCGAGCAGGGGCTTGGCAAACAGGGAAACACGCTGCCTGCCTGCCGTGCCGTCCGATGCGGTCAGGGTCATACTGCCGCCGCTGCCGGTTTGGGCGAGGATGCCGCCGAGGGGGAAGTCTGCTGCGGCACTTCGGCTGTTGAGGCTTTGCCAGTTGCCGTTATAGCGGACGGCCGCCATACGCTGCCCTTTGACGTTGGCGGGGTAAACCCAGCCTATGCCGCCGTCGCCCCAAGTTTTTTGCAGACGTTTGCGGAGGCTGTCGGTAAAGAAGTCGCCGGCGGTGTGCGAGTCGCCGATTTGCAGGATGCGGAAGGTCTCGCCGCTGCCTTGTGCGACGGATCGGAGTTTTTTCATCCAAGGCGAGGCGGCGGCGTTGCCGTAGTCGGTCAGCAGCCCGTTTGTATCGGTGTAGGGGGCGGACGGGAAAACGGTAACGGTGTCGAGGCTGACGGAGGCGACGGGCAGGGCTTCTGCCTGTATGGCGGCGAACAGGGCGGAAAATGCGATGAAGTGTTTGGGGTTCATGGCTGTGTACTTGATGGTTGCGTACTTGGTTCAAAAACGATTTTTTCCATTATTTTTGCCGCCAGCAGTTTTTGTCCTTCGGCGGTAAAGTGTATGCCGTCCTTGCTGCGGTAGCGGACGGGTTTGCCGTTGACGTTGACGGAGTCGGTGTAGCGGTCTTCCCCGCCGCTCAGAGTGTGCACGGTGGGAATCAGGATGATTTTACCTTTCAGGTGTTCCGAAAGCAGTTTGTCGAGGTAGCGCATCTGCCCGTCGAGCTTGGCTTTTTTCATATAGGGGATGCCGAGCCAGACGACTTGGACGCGGTGCGTGTGTGCGGCTTCGAGGATGCGGTCGACGCGTTTCAGGTATTCTTGCGCCCATTCGTCGGAAGCGAATTTGAGGTAGCGTTTGCCGACGGGGAAATCCCACGGGTCGTTCGGGCCGAGGAAGACGGCGAGCACGCTGATTTCGGGATGTTTTTTCAGGGTTTCTTCAATCGTTTTCGGCCAGTCGAAGAATGAGGGGTAGGACAGCCCCGTGCTTTGTTTGCTGAGGTTGACGGATTCGATGCCGTATTGTTGTTTCAGGCTTTTTTGCACGAAAGGGGCAACGCCCTGCATCAGCGAGTCGCCGGCGAAAAAGACTTTGTCGCCGCTGCGGACGACGGCGGCTTCGGTGTCTTGTTTCCATTCAGTTTCACCGGTTTGAGGGACGGCTTCGGATGCGGCGGCTTCAGACGGCATATCTGCCGAACCGCCGTCTTGAGCCGTCGGTGGCGTTTCGCCGGACAGGAAGGCTTTGATGCCGTCTGAAAAGGCGTAGGCGTTTTCTTGCAACGCCGCACCGCCCCGCCACCATCCGTAGGCGGCAAGCGGTTCGAGCGGACTGTTGCGGTGGTAGGTCTGCTGCCAGTAGGCGTTGATGGGGTTTTGGCTGAACCACGCGGCAATTAGGGCAGACATCAGTATGGAGGCGAAAAGGGAAAGAAAGTTTTTCATGTCCAAACCCTTAAAAATTGGCATAAATAAAGCCGGGTATCCCCGAGGGGGCGAGGACGATAATCAGCAGCAGGATGATGGAAATCGGGATAAACCACAGCCACATCGGGATTTTTTCCAAACCTTTGACCGCGCCGTCGAAAGCGCGTTGCAGGTAAGGGTAGAGCAGCATCACGGATGCAAACGAGGCAAGCAGCAGCATATCCGCCCGTTGCGGCGCGTTCCAGCCGCCGGCATTGGCAAAGAGCGCGCTGAAAACCGCGCCTGCATCGTCGGGGCTTGAGGTATTGAAGACGACAAAGCTGAGGCAGACAAAATGGAAGGTAACAAACCACGAGAGCGGCGCGAGGTATTTCAGACGGCATAGTGCGTCGCGTCCGAAATAGCGGTCGCCCGTGTTGAGCAGCACCAACGCCGCGCCGTGCAGCGCGCCCCAAATGAGGAAGTTCCAGCCGTAGCCGTGCCAGATGCCTGAGAGCACCATTGCCGCCATCAGGTTGAGCTGTGTCCGCAAAAAGCCTTTTTTGCTGCCGCCCAAGGGGATGTAGATGTAGTCGCGTATCCAAGTGGAAAGGCTGATGTGCCATTTGTCCCAAAATGCGCGGATGTTTAAAGCACGAAGCGGTGTGGAGAAGTTTTTGGGCAGCCTAAAGCCCAGCAGCATTGCCATGCCGATAACCAAATCGGAATATCCGGAAAAGTCTAAAAAGAGTTGGAAGGTATAGCCGTACACGCCCGCCAATACGCCCCAGCCGTCGAATTGGGCGGGGTTTTCAAATACGGGCGACACCCAGTTTTCCGCCAGCATCCCCGCCAGCCACCATTTTTTGGCAATGCCCAGCAGAATCAGGGAAACGGCGAGTGCGGGGCGGACGGGTGAGCGCGGTTGGCGGGTGCGGATTTGCGCCAGTGCGCCTGCCTGCTCGCCGTCTGCGCTTTTGAATGCGGCGGCGCGGATAATCGGACCGGAGGTAACGGTGGGGAAAAAACTCAGGTGCAGCAGCAGCTCGTGCCAGCCGAAACGCGCGGCGTGCGGGGCGCGGAAGCAGTAAACCAGATAGGCGAGCGACTGGAAGGTGTAATACGAAAGCCCCAGCGGCATCAGGATGTCGATTGCGCCGCCTTTTCCGGCATATTGGGCAATCAGCGGCCGGAAAAAGTCGAAATATTTGAAAAAGCCCAAGACGGTCAGCGAGGCGGCAATGCCGCACCCCAGCCAAAAGCGGCGCGTACTTTCGCGATCGGAACGGAGCAGTTCGCCCAAAAGGTACACGCAGGAGGAATAAAGGACGACGATTGCCGTAAATACGGGACCGATATGGTAGAGCCAGCCCATACCGGCAGCTAAAAGCAGCAGGTTTTGGACGGACGGGTATTTCGCCAAGCCCCAGTAAATCGGCAGGAAGGCGAGAAAGAAGAGTGCAAATTCGACAGACAGCAGCGGCATAAACCATCCTTGGAACAAAAAATAGGCGTTCAAACACGGCAAAGCCCGTTATTTTAAGCAGGGGCGGATATTTCTTCAATCAAAATGCCGTCTGAAGGGCGGGAGGGGCTTCAGACGGCATCGCGCGGTCAGGTTCGGATATGGCGGTTCAAATTCAGGCAGCCCCACAAACCTGCCGCCGCCGTCAGCATACCCGCAACGCCGATGCAGGAAATGCCCGAGTATTGCGTAACCCAATGTCCCAGCAGCGCGCCGCCGCCGATACCGACGTTGTAAAGTCCCGAATAAATCGAGTTGGCAAGGTCTGCGGCATCGGAGGCGAAATCCAAAACTTTGGAAACCATCCCCAAGCTGACGACCACAATCGCCGTCCCCCATACGAACACCAGCGCGTAAATGGCGGCAGGAAAATGCGCCAAAGGTAGCAAAAGCCCCGAAGACAGGGCGATAAGCGATACCGCGCCCGCCAAAAATGCGCGCGGATGTTTGGCAAACCATTTGCCGAACAGGTAAGACGCGGCAAAGCCCGCCAGACCGTACAGGCTCAGAACCACCGTAACCTGCCGCGCGGAGAAACCGCCGATTTGGATGACGAACGGCTCGATGTAGCTGTATGCGGTAAAGTGCGCCGTGATGACCAGTACCGTCATCGCATACAGCAACATCAGTTTTTTCCGTTTTAAAAGCAGGGGCAGGCTGCTTAAAGAACCGGCATTCACGCTCGGCAGGCGCGGCAGGCTTTTGGCAAGCACTGCCATCACCGCCGCCGCACACAAACCAATCAGCAGAAAACTTGCCTGCCAGCCCAAATATTGTCCGACCATACGCCCGAGCGGAATCCCCGCCACCATCGCCATTACCGTCCCCGTACTGAGCAGCCCCAATGCCTGATTTCCCTTTCCGACAGGGGCGATGCGTACCGCCAGCGAAGCCGTAATGGACCAGAACACCGCGTGCGTCAGCGCAATCCCCACGCGGCTTGCGAGCAGGATTTCAAAACGCCATGCGGCAAATGACAGGATGTGGCTGACGGTAAACAGCGCAAACAGAACCAGCAGCAGGCCGCGCCGTTCCATATGGCGCGTCAGCAGCATCAGCGGCAGCGAAGTCAGCGCGACAATCCACGCGTAAACCGTAATCATGATGCCCGTTTCGGTCGCCGTCATGCCGAAGCTTCGTCCGATGTCGCTCAAAAGTGCGATGGGGATATATTCGGTCGTGTTGAAAATAAATGCGCCGATTGCCAAGGTAATGATGCTCAACCAGGGTTTTTGCGAAGCGTTCATTGTTGTTGTCCTGATGGAAATTGCCGCCATTATGCGCAAGCGTCCGTATTTTTTCAAACCGCCGCACCGTTTCCGCGTTTGCCCAAGTTCACGCCCCGACTTACAATAACGCCCGTCAGATTGCAGTACTAACGAAAGGAAAAACCATGGAAACCCTTATCCTCGACATCGGCGGTATGAGCTGCGGCGGCTGCGTCAAAAGCGTTACCCGGATACTGGAAAGCGTCAAAGGCGTGGCAAGCGTCGAAGTCAGCCTTGAAAACAAAAGTGCCGCTGTCGCATACGACCCCGCGCAAACCGATGCGGGGGCGTTGATTGAAGCCGTTGAAGACGGCGGCTATGATGCCGCGTTGAAGCAAGGTTGAAACCATATGGCAAGGCAATGCCGTCTGAAGCCTTCGCGCCTCCCCGATGCCGTCTGAAGCACGTTTCGTGCCTTCAGACGGCATTTTTTAGGTAAGGTTTACGGTTTGGGCGGAATGACCAGCATGGGGATGATGATTGACCACATATCGGCTTCTTCAGGAAACTCGTGGATATACTCCTCATCGTTATTTTTCCTATAGCCGACAGTAATGGCGGCCGCCACTGCTTTGGCATGAAGGGGAATCTTCTCTCGGAAGTCTTTAGCTGTGAGGGCGACAGGAATATCTCCTGAGCAGAACAGATAACCTCCGTAATAGAAAGGTTTGATGGTCAAACTGTCTCCAACTTCCAGTTGTTCGGCAGCTTCAATGCGTTGGCGGACGTTTTCATAGCTTGGATTATCGCTTTCTTTATCTCTCGCTATGAACCCGATATCAAGTTCGCCATAGTTGGAAAGCATCCTATATTCGACATTCAATTCAGGCAGTTCGGCAAAGGTGCGGCCTATGCGCTCTACGTCTTCGGGCAATGTGTTTATCCATGCGTGGTGTGGCGCGTGGTGGATCAGTGTCAGCGTCTTTTTGGCACGGGTCATAGCGACATAATAGAGGCGGCGGTTTTCGTCGCTGCGCTCTTCCCAGCCGTCGTCCAGGATAAAGACGTGGTCGAACTCCAAACCTTTGGACGAATGCGCCGTTCCCAAGAATATGCCGTCTGAACGGCTGATTTTTTCGTTGCCGACATATTCGTACAGCCAGTTTTTCAGAAATGCCGCAGGATGTTGTTGCGCGTCGGTGTTTTCAGACGGCCGGGCAATGGGGAATTCGTTGAGGAAGTCAGTTTTAAGCTGTGCGAACCAGTTTTCCCATTTCTTGCCGCTGTGCCTGATTTCTTTCTCTATCAGCCGACAGAAATCCGCCGAAGAAAGCATACCGTCCACCGCCGTTTCGATGCCGTGCACCAGACGGACAAATTCGCGTGTTTTGCATAAAGGCAGGTTTTGTTCGTTTGTCAGGAAGTAGGGGATGCTGTTTTGTTCGCACCATGCCTGCATGGGGTTGAGTGTGTCGTTGTTGCGGGCAAGGACGGCGATGCTGTTCCAGGGGATGTCCGCCAAATTCCGCAAACGCTGTATTTCCGCAATGACGGCTTGGGATTGGATGTTGAAGCGTTTTCTCCGGTGGAACTCGGGGTGCAGGCAGATGACGCGGACGCGGCCTTGGCGTTCGGGGTCGGTTTTCGCCCAGCCGCCGCCGTCGGGGTCTTGCCGCCTTTCGGGATTGACGGCGATAGGGTGCAGGTTTTTCAGGCGGTCGGGCATTCCGCTTATCACGCGGTTGGCGGCGGCGATGATGTTTTGCGTGCTGCGGTAGTTGAAAGTCAGGAAATCGGGCGAATCCACGCCGTATTCTTCCTGAAAACGGCGGATGTATTCGTTGCTGCTGCCGTTGTAGGCAAAGATATTTTGGTCGTCGTCGCCGACTGCAAGAATGGTCAGCTTGTCTTCATCGTCGCGTTTCCTGCCTGCCAGCGCGGAAACCAGCCTGTAATGCCGTTCGCTGATGTCTTGGTACTCGTCTACAAGGATATAGCGGAATCCCGACATGATGCGTTCGCGCGCTTCGTCCCCATCGCCGCCGCCGATGCCGTCTGAAAGCATGGCGGTGGCGGCTTCACACCATTTTTCAAACTGTTCTTCGGTTTTCCGTTTCTCCTGTTCTCTGCTTTTGCCGTCGAAGCCTTTGCTGTCGAAACGTACGCCTAAAAGCCGCATTGCCATACCGTCGTAAGTCAGGACGGTAACGGCTCGGGCAAGGTTGCCGACCAGTCCGTGCAGGCGGCGTTTGACTTCCAGTGCGGCAAGCCGGGTAAAGGTCAAAACGATGATGGAGGATGCCGGAACATGTTGGACGCGCAGAAGATAGGCGACGCGGCGGACGATGATGCGCGTTTTGCCGGAACCGGGTCCGGCAAGCACCAGGCGGTTCCTGCCGCTCTGATCGGTAACGACGGCTTTTTGCACGCTGTTCAGACCGTCCGTGACGGTATGGAGGGTATCCGGGGAGACGGGTTCTTCCAATTCTTTCAGCCTTCCTGAGAACCATTTGTCCTTAAATGATTTTTCATCCGTTTTAAAATAGTCGGCGACCAGGTTTAAGGCCTCGGTGATGTTTTTGAGCGCGCGTTCCGCATATTCGCGCATGACGTGGATTTGGAAACGTTTTTCCCCGTAAAACGTTTCCAAGGGGCGGTAGTCCGATTTGAGGTATTGCCGTTTGGATTCCAGCGCGTTCCGGTTGGGGACGATGGTCATCGCGTGGCGTAGGATGGTAATACCGTGGTTCAGTTTGATGATGCCCAGTTTGTGCATGAACAGCAGTGCCTGTTTGAGCAGGGTTTCGCGGCGGTTTGCCGGAATCTGTACCGACAATTGCATATCGTCGGCAAGCCGCTGCACCATTTCGCCGATACCGGTTTCTACAACGACATCTTTCCGCCGGACGCCCTCTGTTTTGCCGACGAGGAAGGACAGGATGCAGGCGCAGATGTTGCGGCGCAAAAGGGCTGTTTCCTGAATATTTTCCCAGCTGTCATTGTTTTTGAAACGGATTTTCAGGCAGCCGTTGCCGAAGTCGCGGATTTCAAAGCTGCCGTTTTTATTGGATTCGAGTGCGGATTTGTCGTCCGCAAAAGACAGGATGAGCTGCTTGATTTCGGCGGGCGTGCTTTCCAGTCCCGAATCGTGCATTTCATAGCAGACGGCATTGACGGCGAGATTTTGCCATATTCCTTGGTCGGCATCGGGAATTTCCGTTTTCAATATCTGCCAGAGTTTTTCTTCCCATCGGCTTATTTTTTCCAAAAGCCCCGACGACGGTTTGACATTGTCGGTACGCAGGATGACGGTCATACGCGTATCGTTGGTCAATATGCCCATTTCTTCGAGGCTGTGCAGGTGTCCGCGCAATTCTTCCAAGCTGCATGCGGTCGCCTGTATCAGGTCGTCGGTACTGAGCGGCTTGTCATCCGGTGCGTTGAATACGATTTCGGCAATGGTCAGGTAGATTTCTTTGAGCCGTCGGGCGAACCGGCCTTTTTGAATCAGTTCTGAAGCCTGTTCCAGAGTCAGTTTGCCCGAGCGTGAAGGGAAGATTCTGGTGCGGTTTTCTTTGCGGTCGAGCAGTTCGGCACGTTCCAGCCAGGAAATGGCGGTTTTGATTTTGGTGTCCGACTGGCGGTCGTCCCTGTCGAAGCTCATATATTCTTCGCTGTCTTTCAGAATCTCACCACCGGTGGCGACGACTTCGCCGCAGCCGTCCCTGCCGTGTGCAGCCGCGTTGAGCATGCCGATTTTGCGCCATACCGTTTTGAGGTCGCGCAATTCTATTTGCGACATTTTGCTGATGCCGAATTGGGTATCCACATCGCTTTTTTCATAAAGCAGGATGCATTTTGCCTCTTCGCGGTCCCGTCCGGCGCGCCCGGCTTCTTGAAGGTAGTTTTCCAGCGAACCGGTGATTTCGGCATGAATGACCAGCCGCACATCAGGTTTGTCCACGCCCATGCCGAAGGCGTTGGTGGCGACGATGACGCGCAAGCCGCCCTCGATAAAGCGGTTCTGTATGTCTGCTTTGGCATTGGTTTCCAGACCTGCGTGGAAGTATTCGCACGCCCAGCCTTGTTTTTGGAGGTATTCGTTATAGCCTTCCGCACTTTTGCGCCTGCCGACGAAAACGACTGCGCCGCCCCTTTGATGGTCGAGTTCTCGGTGGAGCAGTTCGTCGATTTTTTGTTTTTTGATGCCGTCTGAAGCTTCGAAAACTTCGTAAGACAGGTTGTCGCGCGCGTTGTCGCCGATAAATTGCCTGAATTCTATGCCGGCCTGCTCGCGGAAATTATCGGTAATGTCGGCAAGTACGTCGGGTTTGGCGGTGGCGGTAAAGCAGCTTACCGGTGCGGTGCCGCCGTTTTTCCTGCCATGTTCGGCGATGAATTTGACCGCATACAGGTAATCGGGTCGGAAATCGTGTCCCCATTTGGACAGGCAGTGCGCCTCATCGAATACCCAGCCGTTGATTTGACGTTGGGAAATGGCGGAAATGAAACTGTCGTTGCGGAATTGTTCGGGAGCGACCAGCAGGATGCCGATGTCGCCTAATGCGGTTTTGTCCAATATTTCGGCGCGTTCGACCACTTCGACCAGGCCGTTGAGCATGGCGGCGCAGGTAATGTTTTTTCTGAGCATTCCGTCCAGCTGGTCTTTCATCAGTGACTGTAGGGGCGAAATGACGACGGTCAGCCCGCCGTTACGGTAATAGCGGTTGAGTGCGGGAACTTGATAACACAGGGATTTTCCGCCGCCGGTGGGCAGGACCGCCAGCGTGTGCAGACCTTTCATCCCCGACTGCACAATGGCGCGCTGACCGCCTTTGAAACCTTTGAAATGGCGGAATTCGGACAGTTTGAAATAACGCTGCAACTGGGCTTCGGGATTGAGCATGTCGGCGCAGTAGTTGCAGTTGCTGTCGCCGCAGTCGTGATCGCGCAGTTCGGCAATCAGCCGCGCCGTTTCAGGAAAACGGCTCCGCACCCACGGGGCAAGCACGGAGTTGCCGCCGGAGACGTTTAGCCATGACAGGGCATAGGCAAGCGAAGGATAGATGCCGCGATTGCGGATGTCGGTTTTCATCAACTCTAAAAAACGCGTGCGGCAGACTTTCAAACGCCCTTTCCCTTCGTTGTCCTGCATCATCATCCAAATAATGCGTATCAACCGGTTGGTGTCCGGGTGTTCGGTACGTTCGGCGAAGGAGATGCCGTCTGAAGAACGATACGGCAGACGCATATCGGACAATGCCGCCCACAGGGTAAATTCGTCGGGCCTTTCGGTTTTGATTTTGCCGAATGCGGCACACTGGTCTTGAAAAAGCTGCCAACAGGCGCGGCAGTCCGCCAACGGGGAGTTGAGTTCAGAAGAGATGATTTTGTAGTTTTTAATCAGGCGGTGGTACGGGTTTTGCGGAAAGGCGAGCGGCGACAGCTTCAGCGTATCGATAACGGGCAATGAAAGCCATGCCTGGTCGGGCGCGGCTTTTTTCAAATACGGCAGGTCGTGTTCGAGGAAGTTGTGCCCCATCAGCCATTCCGCACCTTCCGCAAGGGGCTGCATTTCCGCCAATGCCTTCCTGAAACCTTCTTCATTGCGGAAGCTTCGTTCAAACCCGAGGTCAAGGTCAGGCCGGTATGCACCGATTTTGAAGACGGTATCGGTTTTGGGGTTAATTTCCAAGTCGATGATTAAAACGGCAGGTACGGCAAAATCCATGGCGGTCGGGATGCTGGCATAAAACGGTCAATATACCATAGTGTTGCGCCTTTATCCCTGATTTCGGCAAGACGGCGGAGGGATGCGTCCGGACGTATGCGCATACCTTCAGACGGCATACTTGTTCGGAAGCCCGATAATTTCCGTGCGGTTGAAGTAGGCAGGCGAATTGGTTAAACTTGAGGGCATATTGTCTTTAGAGTGAACAAAAATATGTCGAGCAAGAAGAAAAAAGCCGCTTCCGCGCCCCCCGTTATGGCGAAGAAAGCGCAGCAGACGGTTGTCGGCAGTCCTGCCTCCCATATGGCGGAACCTTCGGAAATATCGGACATCAAAAATTCATATGATGATTTGATGTATGAATCCAAAGCATTTTCCCAAACCGCCATCAACGCCTTGGAGGCACGCGCCCGCATGATGGGCCTGAAGCCTGCCGCAGCGGTAAATGCCAAGGTCTTGGAGCTGGGCTGTTCGATGGGCGGCAATATCATCACGCAGGCACTTTATTACCCGGATGCGGAATTTATCGGTATCGACTTGTCCGGCAGGCAGGTTGCGCAGGGCAATGCTATCATTGAAAAAATGGGCTTGAAAAATGTGCGCCTGGAAGAAAAAGATATTTTGACCGTCGATGAGTCATTCGGGAAGTTTGACTATATCATCGTCCACGGCATTTGGTCGTGGGTGCCTGACGCAGTTAAAGACAAAATCTTTTCGATTTGCCGGAACAACCTGACCGAGCACGGCATTGCCTATATTTCATACAATGTTTACCCCGGCTGGAAACGGCAGGAGCAGTTGCGCGAAATTATGCAGTTTTCCGGCAGGGATGTGCTTGAAGAACCCTTGGAAGCACGAACGCGGAAAGGCTTGGATGCGCTCAAGGCGCTGGCGGAAATTTTGGAAAACGACAAGGGCTTGGGCGGCGGCGGCAAACTTCCGGCGATGCAAAAAATATTGAATCATAATTTTTATTACATCGCACACGAATATATGGAGGCGTTTAACGACCCGATTTACGTCAACGGCTTCATTGAATGGGCAAACCGCCACCGGCTGGCGTATATCGGGGATACCGATTTGCACGTGTCTTTTGTTTCTTGGATGGCGGAGCATACGCGGGAGCGGATTCTGGCGTTGGCAGGGGGCGATTATATTGCCAAGGAATTTTATAGCGATATTTTATCCGACCGCCAATTCCGCCGTTCGCTTTTATGCCGTGAGGAAGTCGGGGATACTGTCAGGCGTGATGAGTCGGTTGCCGTCGAAGTGATAGAAAGTTTGAATTTCCGCCCGGCAAGAGGGGAAACAATCAACTTTGATGAAAACGATACCCTGCTTTCGGGCATACGCGATGTGATGAAAACCGGAGAGGCGTTTAAAACGGAAGATGTTGCGGAAAACCTCGCTCGCCGATTTCCCGGTCTGGAATTTGACCGCATGAAAATCAATTCCCAGCTTTTATTGCAAACCATTCTCGGGCGTTTTTCTGTTTCATCAGACAATGCGGGCAAACAATTTTTTGAAGACCATAAAACCTATGTGCCGGCGCGTTTTACAGATTATGTCGCCGCCTTTGTGGAACACGGCGCGGAAGCGTTTGTCCAGCCTGCCAACCGTTACAACGAAAGCACCCCCTCATTCGGGTACGGGCATTTGTACATTATGCGGCAATTGTCGCGGCCGACGAGCAAACAGGCATTGATTGAAACGGTTGCCGAAAACTTGAACATCGTCAGCACCACGCCCGACGGTTTGACATTCCATCCGCCTGCCGAAGTGTATGTGGAAGAAATATTGGCAGACTTGGCAGACAGGCATTTTCTCGTTTCGGCGGATTGACGGGCAAGTCCCGACGGCAATCCGTCCGATATATTTTCAGACAGGAAAGACACACACTGCGAAAAGCGGTACACGACACATATGAACCAGACATTTACCTTGCCCGATACGCGCCCGTATCCCCAAAATCCGATTAAAAACCACCTGCTGCTCAATGCCTACCAGTTGGCGCATAATTCTTCCCAGGCTTCGCGCAAACTCTCGTCCGGCCAACTTCAAACCGAAATCAGGGGGATGCTTGAGCAAAACCACTATATCAACCTTTCCCTCGCGCTGACGATGTCGCCCGATGCCGGAACTTATGCAGCACTGCTTTCCAGTGTGAACGCGGTACTCGATTGCGAGAAAGAAGGCGAAGTGCAGTGGTTCGCCCTGCCGGTCGTGCTGGTGTCCGGCTGCAAAAAAGAACGGGCAATCGAGATGAAGCTGCCGACGGAGGCATTGTTTGCCTGCCTGCAAAACTATCCGCACCTGCGCGCGTTGACGCAAGAGACACAATGGCTGCCTTATCTTGTGCATTCGTCCGATTTAAGTGCGGTCGCGCCGGATGAGTGGTGGCGTGCCAAACAAAATACCGAAGCGGCGGCGCAACACTTACGCCGTTTCGCCCCGCGCCCTTTGCTGTTGCCCGAAGGACAGTCCGTCCACGTCGTTTACGCGCTGGGTTTCGGCAGCGGCAAGGTTCGGACGGCATTGGGTCAGAACCTTCTTCAGGCAGGCCTGCCCTTAATGCAGGTATGGCAGGAAAATCTTGCATCGGAAGGCGTTACGCTGTTTGCCAACCCGCTTTCCCCGGATTCTCCGGTACGCGCGCTTTCAGACGGCAGCCACACGCGCCAACGTATGGCGATGGATGTTTTTGCGGCAAACGCGATACGCGCCGTCCGTATGCAGAGTCCGCGCGTCGGCGTGGTCGTTGCGGCAAAGGCGGGCGGACAGGTTTTATTCGGATTTAATGCGACCGACGGCGCGTTTGAAGTCGTGCCGCAGGTGTTTTCGTGGCAGCTTTCCTTTACCGACAATATTGCCGTCATCCAGCAGAATTTCCTCGACCTGATGGCGGAGTGCCGCGTGGAACACGTTTACTTGCTGCATAATGCCTTGGGCGAACAGGAAAACATCCCGAGCTATGCGGAAGCGTTGAAACGGGAAGGGCACAATCCGTTTTTCAGTACACAATACGATTGACCTGCCGATGCCGTCTGAAAGGGTTTCCGCTTCAGACGGCATCGCATTGGAACAGGGCGCGGATATGAAAAAACCGAAAATCCTTTTTGTCTGCCTCGGCAACATCTGCCGTTCGCCGATGGCGGAATACATTTTGCGCCGCCGTGCCGCCGAAGCAGGGATTCCCCTTGAAGCGGACAGCGCGGGGACATCGGGCTGGCACGACGGCGAGGATATGCACCGTGAAACGGCAAAGATATTGAAAAAACACGGTATCGATGCTTCAGGCTTTACCAGCCGCAAAATCCGCCAAAGCGATGCGGCGGCGTTTGACTACATCATCGCAATGGATGGCAAGAATTTGTCCGAATTGGAAAAAACCTTCGGCAGGCAACCGGAAAAAATATTCAAGCTGACCGACCTGATACCCGAAAGCGGTTACGACCATGTCCCCGATCCGTGGTACACGGGCGATTTTGAAGAAACATACAGGCTTGCGGATGCGGGCTGTCGGGCATTGTTGGAAAAGATTTCCAAATAAAGTAATTGAATACAAACACAAATATAAAACCGCCTCCTGCCGTATCGGTCGTTCAGACGGCATAAACAGGGAATTTATGAAAACAAATTTCAAACAGAAAATTATCGATCAGGCACGCAGCGAAGGCTTGCAGGTAACCGCTTTGCGCGAGCAGGTATTAGATATTGTCTTGCAGCAAAGCGGCGTGATTAAAGCCTACAACGTCTTGTCGCAGATGCAGCAGCAGAGCGAGGGCGCGGTTGCGCCGCCGACAGCCTACCGCGCCCTTGATTTTTGGGCGGAGCAGGGCGTTTTGCACAAAGTGGCGGCGGTCAACGGCTATATTTTGTGCAGCCACGCGCAACACGAGTGCAACGACCATTGCCACGACCACGAAGAAGCCGAAGCGCACCACAGCGCGTTTATTTTGGTCTGCACCGAATGCGGCGCGGCGGACGAGCAAACCCTCAGCCACGAGTGGGCGGCATTGCGCGCAGGCGTTGCCGAAAGCGGCTTCGCGCTGAAAGAAGAACACGTTGTTTTAACTGGAATCTGTAAAAAATGTCAGAAGTGAAAAAAACCAAAGTCCACCTGATTTCAGGTTTTCTGGGAACAGGCAAAACCACCGCGCTCAAAAGCCTGATGGAACAGAAAGACCCGAACGAAAAATGGGTCATCATCGTCAACGAGTTTGGCGAAATCGGCATTGACGGCGCGGTATTAAGCGACAACGGCATCCCCGTGGCAGAAATCGCCGGCGGCTGTTTATGCTGCACCGCCGGCCCGCAAATGGGCGTAACCGTGCAGAAAATGCTGCGCGATGCCAAGCCCGACCGCCTGATGATTGAGGCAAGCGGACTGGCGCACGCCGCCAGCGTCATCGACGAATTGAAAGCCAAACCGCTGGACAGCCTTTTGGAAATCGGCGCAGTCTTTACCGTCGTCGATCCGCGTCAGTTCATCAACCCCGATTACGCGCAACAGGCGTTGTATAAAGACCAAATCGGCATCTGCGACGTATTGGTCGCCAGCAAAACCGATTTATGCACCCCCGAACAGCTGGCCGAATTTCACGACAAAGCGGCAAAACTGTTCCCGCCAAAAGCCAAAGTGGTCGAAGTCCGAAACGCGCAACTCGACATCCGGTGGCTCGATATTCCCGTCATCGAAAAATCACGCTACCGCCTCAAAGCCCTGCCGGACAACACGATGGGCTTCCAGTCGCAAGGTTTCACATTCCCCGCCGGACGCGATTTTGACGGCGAAAAGCTGACCAACTTCTTCAATGATTTGACCAAAATGACCGAAGGCCTTGTCCGCGCCAAAGGCGTATTCCAAGTGCTCGGTACATGGGTGTGGCTCAACTGGGTGGACGGGCAATGGGGCGCGAACCAAGTGTCTTGGCGGCGCGATTCCCGTTTTGAATTGATTGCCAAATCGTTTGACGCGGATTTAATCGAGCAAAAACTTAAAGACGCATTGGAATAGCGTTCACGCGCCTTCAGACGGCATATGAAATGAAAATGCCGTCTGAAGGCTTTAACCGTTTCCAAAATCGCCCGTGCCAAAACCGCCGCGTCGTCGTCGGGTAATAACACGCGGACAGACGTTCAGACGGCGCACCCGTTTCCCAAAAAACGCCGCTTAAAGTGAAAAAATATTTTAAAACAGACAGTTGATATTGACAAATTCAAACCGAGGATTTTAAAATGCTGCCAATCCAATCCAATCCAATCCAATCCAATCCAATCCAATCCAATCCAATCCAATCCAATCCAATCCAATCCCTGATCTAATCGACACAGCCGGGGCGAACACCGAGGCAATCTACACTTCAGACGGCATTACCGCCAACTCTACCCAACTCGAACAGCTCAAAAAACTGTTTCCCGCCTGTTTTGACGCAGACGGCAATTTCCTTATCGACAGATTACAAGCCGAAATCGCGCCGCAGACCGACATCGGACGCGAATTTTACGAAATGAACTGGCTGGGTAAATCATATGCCCGCCTGCTTCGCAACCTGCCGCCCGAAACCCTGATAAGTGAAGACAAGACGCACAACGCCAAGCCCGAAAATGCAGGCAGCCAAAACCTGCTGATTCGCGGCGACAATCTGGAAGTGTTGAAACACTTAAAAAACGCCTACACAAACAGCGTGAAGATGATTTACATCGACCCGCCCTACAACACCGGATCGGACGGCTTTGTCTATCAGGACGACCGCAAATTCACACCCGCCGAACTTGCCCGCCTGGCGAATATTGATGAAGACGAAGCCGCGCGGATTTTAGATTTCACCGACAAAGGCTCAAACTCGCACAGCGCGTGGCTGACCTTTATGTATCCGCGCCTGTATGTCGCCCGCGAACTGTTGCGCGAAGATGGCGTGATTTTTATCTCGATTGACGATAACGAAGCGGCACAGTTGAAGTTGTTGTGTGATGAAGTGTTTGGGGAAGGGAATTTTGTAGAACAGATTATTTGGGAAAAGAAATTCAGCCCCCAAAATGATGCAAAATATTTTTCAGAAAATCACGATTATTTAATTTGTTATGCAAAAAATATTACTGAACTAGAAATCAAACTGTTACCGCGTACAGAAGAAACAAATGCTCGTTATAAAAATATTGATAATGACCCACGTGGTGCTTGGACTTCGGGAGACTTATTGCGTAAAGATGTGCAACAAAGCGGAATTTATACAATTACAACGCCAAACGGTACACAATACAATCCACCCAGCGGTAGAAGCTGGCGTGTTTCGCAAACTAAATTTACCGAAATGGTTGCCGATAATCGCATTTGGTTTGGTGAAGACGGTAGAAATGTTCCTCGTATCAAACGCTTTTTAAGCGAAGTTCAAGATGGTACGAAAGCCATTTCAATTTGGAAATTTAATGAAGTTGGACACAATCAAGAAGCAAGCCAAGAATTGCGTAAATTATTTGATGGCGATAGTTATTTTGATACACCGAAGCCAATTCGTTTGATTGTACAAACATTGCGATTAACCACAAATTCAGACGACCTAATCCTAGACTTCTTCGCAGGCGGCGGCACGACCGCACACGCCGTGATGCAGCTTAACGCCGAAGAACAAAACGGCAGCTGCCGCTATATCTGCGTGCAGCTGCCTGAAAAAACCGATGAAAAATCCGAAGCCCGTAAAGCAGGCTACCCGACCATCTTCGACATCACCAAAGCCCGCATAGAAAAAGCCGCCGCCAAAATCCGCGCCGAACATCCCGATTACACGGGTGATTTGGGCTTCAAAATCTTTCAAACGGCAGACAATTTCAGGCAGCATCCGGACAAGGATTTTTCGCCCGAACAACCGGATTTGCCGCTTAACGATGAATTAAGCGAAGAACAGCTGCAAACGCTTCTGACCACCTGGACGCTGTATGACGGGGCGGCACTGACCACGCCGGTTGAGCCTGTGCGGTTGGGCAGTTATACGGCGTATCTGTGCGAAAAACGGCTGTATCTGATGAATACTGGTTTTACTTCCGCCGATTTGTTGGCGTTTATCCGCAAGCTGGACGACGATGCGGCTTTCAATCCCAACCGCGTGATTGTATTCGGCAGCAATATGGCAAGCGCCATGCAGCACGAACTTGACCAAGCGGTTCGCGGTTATACCAATAAAAAAGAGATTGAGTTGAATGTGGTTATCAGGGTTTGACGGAGAAAGTTTATGAGTGGTTTTAATTACGAGAAAAACCAGCCGCACCAAATGCGGGCGGTTTCGGCGGTTTTGGGCGTGTTTGACGGGGCAACGCCCAAATATCGGGCGGCAGACGAAAATCCCGAACTTTTGTTTGCTGCAAAACAATACGCAGACAATATCCTGAAAGTGCAAAGCCAAAACGGCATAGACGGCCGATTCCCCGACCGTTCGGACGACCAAAATATCCTCGATATTTCCATGGAAACGGGCACGGGCAAAACCTATACCTACACACAAACCATGTTCGAGCTGCACCGTTGGCTGGGCGTGTTCAAATTTATCGTGGTCGTGCCGACTTTGTCCATTAAGGCGGGAACGCGGCAGTTTTTGCAAAGCAAGGCTTTGGCAGAGCATTTTGAACAGGATTTCGGCGGAGATTATGAAGGCGTGCGCCTGAAAACCTATGTGGTGGAAAGCACGAAAAAGAATAAGGGCAAAAAGTCCAATGCGCCCATAACGATCGAGCAATTTATCAAAGCGGAAAACAAAAAGGAAATCCATGTGCTGCTGATTAACGCGGGCATGGTTAATTCATCGTCCATGACCGATACGGGCGACAAGGCATTGAAGGATTTGTTTGACAATCCCGTTGATGCATTGGCCGCCGTGCGCCCGTTTGTGATTGTGGACGAACCGCATAAATTCCCGACCCGGGAGAGCGCGAAAACGTGGGGCAATATCAAACGCTTAAAACCGCAATATATTTTGCGCTACGGTGCGACATTTAACGATGAATATTACAACCTGCTTTACCGTTTGACGGCAGTAGGCGCGTTTAACGACGGGCTGGTCAAAGGCGTGCGCGTGTTTCAGGAAGAAATGCAGGGCGGCATGGATGCGGCGGTAAAACTGGTGTCGTCGGACGGCAAAGAAGCGAAATTTGAATTAAACGAAAAGGACAAAAAGCAGACGTTCAAACTGGCAAAAGGCGAAGATTTGGCGAAAATCCATCCCGCTGTTTCGGATTTGAAAATCGACAAAATGAATAAAACCGCGGTGGTGTTAAGCAACGGCTTGGAGTTGAAAACGGGTGCCGTCATCAACCCTTATTCCTATTCGCAAACGGTGCAGGATGCGATGATGCAGCGGGCGGTTGCCGAGCATTTCAAGCTGGAACGCGCGCTTTTGGCAGAACGCGCGCCACAGCCCAAAATCAAGCCGCTGACGCTGTTTTTTATTGACGATATTGCGGGCTACCGCAGCGGCAACGAGCTTTCAGGCAGCCTGAAAGATAAATTTGAAAGCTGGATCCGTGCGGAAGCGGCACGCCGCCTGAAAACGGAAAGCGACCCGTTTTATCGTGATTACCTGCAAAAGACGTTGGACGATGTATCTGCCTGCCACGGCGGTTATTTTTCCAAAGACAATACAGACAGCGACGATAGAATCGAGCAGGAAATCAATGAAATTCTGCACGATAAGGAAAAACTGCTGTCTTTGGATAACCCGCGCCGCTTTATTTTTTCCAAATGGACGCTGCGCGAAGGCTGGGACAATCCCAACGTTTTCCAGATTTGCAAACTGCGTTCCAGCGGCAGCACGACTTCCAAGCTGCAAGAAGTCGGACGCGGCCTGCGCCTGCCGGTAAACGAGCTGATGGCGCGGGTGCGCGATGTGCCGTACAAGCTGAATTATTTTGTCGATAGCAGCGAAAAAGACTTTGTGAAGCAGCTTGTCGGCGAAATCAACGACAATTCTTTTCAGGAAGAAATCTCCAAAAAGTTTACCGAGGAGCTGAAACAAAAAATATTGCAAAAATACCCCGATATCAAACCGCTGGTATTGGTAAACCAACTGTTTTCAGACGGCATCATTGACGACAATGAAAACTTTGCCGAAGACGGCTATGACAAATTAAAAGCCGCCTATCCCGAAGCCTTCCCCAAAGGTTTGGACAAAGGCAAAGTCAGCAACGCCAAAGACGAAGGCAAAGACACCATCATCATGCGCGAAGGCAAATATGAAGAACTCAAAGCCTTGTGGGAGCTGATTCACCATAAAGCCGTTTTGCAGTACAAAATCAAGGATGAAGCCGAATTTGTCGATTTATTTACCTCCTATTTGCGTGAAAACGCCGCCAAATTCCCGCAGGCAGGCATACGCACGGCGGTAAACGAAGCTTATATCAACAACGGGCTTATGCTTTCCCGCCGCATAGACAGCTTTGAAGATGAAGATTTTATCCGTTTCAACACAATGACTTACCGTGAGTTTCTGGAAAAACTGGCACAAACGGCAAAAATCCGCATGCAGACTTTGCATCAGGCGTTTTACCGCGTCCGCGACGAACTGAACATTGGCGATTTTTTGAATATGCAGACCATCGCCCAAATCAAAAACGGCTTCAACCGGTTTTTGCTTCATCATTCCTTCCATAAATTCGAACTGGATTACCGGCTTGTCGGCAGCAAAATCCATCCGACCAAATTTACCGATATAGACGGCAAACCGCGCGCGGTGAAAAAAGCAGATTTGGGCAGATTTGAAGATACGGAGCACCGGCCTGCCGCCAGCTATCTCTTCGGCGAGATTTTCTACGATTCGGATATAGAACATGAAAATGTCGCCAACAACCAAATTGAAGGCGTAACCGTATTCACTAAAATACCGAGAAACTCCATCAAAATCCCTGTTGCCGGTGGCGGCACGTATTCGCCCGATTTTGCCTATATCGTGAAAACCAAAAGCGGCGAGATTCTGAACTTTGTGATTGAAGCCAAAGGGACTGATGGGGCAGAAGATTTGCGAAAAAGCGAAGAGCGGAAAATCAAACATGCCGAAAAGCTGTTTGCCGAGATTTCCAAAGAAATCAAGGTGGTGTTCAAAACGCAGTTTGACGGCGAGAAGATAGCCGAACTGATCGGGCAAAATATGCCCGCAGTCGGGCATTCTGAAAACGGATACTGAGAAACAAATGTTTGGGAGCCGTCTGCTTCGGGCTTTTAAAATGCCGTCTGAAACGCCAAACGGGCTTCAGACGGCATTTTTGACGGCGGAAGCCTATGCGCCGCAGGTTTTCGGCTTGTTCGCCAGAATGTTGATGACTTTGCGTTCGGCTTTTTGCGGCTTGATTTTGATTTCGCTCTCGTCTTCTTCGCTGCCGTCTGAAAAACGTTCGGGCATTTTTTCACTGTCAAATGCCAAATCGCCGCCGTGTTTCAGGCTTTGACCGCGTTCCAATCCGACAAAATCAAAGAGTTCGGTATCGGCAAGGTGGGATGGGACGACGTTTTGCAGGGCGGAGAACATCGATTCGATACGGCCGGGGAAGCGTTTGTCCCAATCGCGCAGCATATCGCCGATGACTTGGCGTTGCAGGTTGGGCTGCGAGCCGCAGAGGTTGCACGGGATAATCGGGAACTGTTTCAATTCGGCGTATTTGATTAAGTCTTTTTCTTTCACATACGCCAGCGGGCGGATGACGATGTGTTCGCCGTTATCGCTCACCAGCTTGGGCGGCATGGCTTTGAGTTTGCCGCCGTAAAACATATTTAAAAACATGGTAGCGAGGATGTCGTCGCGGTGGTGTCCCAAGGCGATTTTGGTGCAGCCTAATTCTTTTGCGGTGCGGTAGAGGATGCCGCGGCGCAGGCGGCTGCACAGCGAACAAGTCGTTTTACCTTCGTCTAATACACGTTTGACGGTGGAGTAGGTGTCTTCTTCGACGATTTTGTACGGCACGCCTATGCTTTCGAGATAGGTCGGCAATACTTCTTCGGGGAAGCCCGGCTGCTTTTGGTCGAGATTGACGGCAACCAGTTCGAAATCAATCGGCGCGCTGGCTTGGAGCTGGCGCAGGATGTCTAACAGGGCGTAGCTGTCTTTGCCGCCGGAGAGGCAGACCATGATTTTGTCGCCCGGTTCGATCATGTTGAAGTCGTTAATCGCGTCGCCGACGGCGTGGCGCAGGCGTTTGCTGAGTTTGTTGTTTTCCAGTTCTTGTTTGGTTTTTTTGGACATGGCGGTGGTTTGAAAAATTAGGGATGCGGCATTGTAACCGAAAACAGGGGCGGTTTTAAAATGCCGTCTGAAAAAGGTTCAGACGGCATTAGAGGGATTATTCTGCATTTTCGGTTTTTTTGAGTGTATTATTTCAGCCCTTTAAGTCGTTGATTCTAGGGTGATATGATCTCAATATACTCTTTGTATTCTAAGGGGATAGGTAGATTAAACACCAAATCCTTTAGGGGGTCTACATTTCTCCCCATTTTGTAACACAAATATAGCCGTTCATTAAGCTCAGCATAGATTCGTACATTCCTCAATTCATAGCTATTAATCGTTTCTAAATCGTCTCTATTTATTGACGCAATGATATCTCGTTCATTGTATTTCCCCGAGGAAGTATCTACTTCAAAGAGTCTGCCCCCACCATCTCCTATGATAAGAATTTTCTTTTCGTTTGGTGTTCCTTCCCAGAGCGTAATCCATCTACTTCCCATACCTAAGGGGTCTATCTTACGCTTTGGAGAGATATAGTTCTCAATCCCCTTAATATTCTGCCTGAAGATATTGCTGCTTTTAATGAATTGACGAGCAACAGTGGCGCAGAAAAGAATAGGAACTTGGGTTAAGTCTACATCATCCCAATTGTTATCAGTGTTAAATAGATTGAAAAACAGGAGTTCAGCCTTCCCTATCATCTGAGCGAGCACATACACCCTAGTTTCTCTTGATTCATCCTTTCGTTTAGTCTCAATGCTGATAACTTGATTATTCCTCCACCTTATTTCTGTCATATTTCTCATCTAAAGAAGGGATGAACCGCTTTGAAGATACCGCCGTTTGGGACGGTCAGTTCTTTTTGTGCGGCGGAGAATTTAATCACGGCAAGGGCGGTAAAGTTTTCCGAACCTTTAACGCAGTCGAGTACGATGCCGGCCTCTTCGCCGTCCGCCGTCAGCAGGATGCCCGCTTCGGCTTCCGAGTTTCCCGACAATACCGCCAAGCCGCGTTTGACCTGACCGCGATATTGGGCGCGCGCGATGATTTCCTGACCGGGGTAGCAGCCTTTTTTGAAGTGTACGCCGCCGATGATGTGCTGGTTGAGCATTTGGGCAACGGCAGTTTCTTTGGTAGCCGCGCATATCCACGGATAACCGCTGAGGATTTCGTGCAGCCGCCACGCGCTTTCGGCAGCGGCATCATAAGGGGGCAGGGCGGTTTCGGGGGCGATGTGCAAAATGCCCCGATGGGGCAGGACGACGGAACAGATGCCGTCTGAAACGCATTCGGCGGTAAAGGCAAGACTGGGTTCTTGCGCGGCAAGCGGTTCGGCGGATGCTGCCAACTCTGCGCCGACGGCGTAATCTTCAAGGATTTCAAAAACGACTTTGGCACGCAGGACAAACATCCGCAGGCGTTTGATCGTTGCTTCAAGCAAGTCTTGCGCCATAATCAGCAGCAAATCGCCGCCTCGGTTGACGACAATCATATTGGCGATGACGCGGCCTTTGGGCGTGTTGTAAGTCGCATAACACGCCTGCCCGGTCTGAAGGTGGTTGATGTCGTTGGAAAGCTGTCCGTGCAGGAAGGTTTGGCGGTCTTCGCCGCTGACGCGCGCCACGCCGAAAAAGGGCAGTAAGGTTTTCATCATTTGCGTACTCTGAAATATAAGGAAATCTGTTTATGCAGTTGCCGCGTCTTTCTTCACGGCGGTTATTTTGATTTCGACGCGCCACTCCGGACGGGCGAGCCGCGCTTCCACACAGGCGCGGGCGGGCGTTCTGCCGGCGGCAACCCAAGCGTCCCACACGCCGTTCATTTCCGCGTAGTCGTCCATATCGCGCAGATAGATGACCGCATCCAAAACGTGCGCTTTGTCCGAGCCGCATTCCGCCAGCCAGCGGTCGATTTGGGCAAGCACGTCGGCAGTCTGTTCGGCAGCCGTTTCACCGTTTTCGGGAACCATGCCGGAGAGGAAAATCAAGCCGTTTGCGCCGACGGCTTCGGAATAGCGGGGCGTTGTGCCGAAATATTGGATATCCATATCGGTTTCCTTCGATAAAGGGGATATATGGTAACATTGCACTTGACCGATTTCCATGTTTTGCATGACGAAAAATGAGTAAACACACTTATCCGATAACATCTGCCGTACGCGTTTTGCGTGAAAACGGCATCGAATTTGAACCTTTTACCTATGCCTATGAGGAACACGGCGGCACGGCGCAGTTTGCCCGACTGTTCGGCAAAGACGAACACTTGGTCATTAAAACCATTGTTTTGCAAGATGAAAACGGTAAGGGGCTGATTGTCTTGATGCACGGCGACAAACAGATTTCAACCCGCAATCTGGCGCGGCATTTGGGTGCGAAACACATCGAACCCGCCACGCCCGCACAGGCAAACAAGTGGACGGGCTATCTGGTCGGCGGCACAACGCCGTTCGGCATCAGGACAAAGTTGGATATTTATGTCGAACAGTCGGTGATGGATTTGGACATCATCTATATCAACGGTGGAAAACGCGGGTTCATTATCGGCATCCGTCCCGGAGATTTAAATATTTTGAACCCGAAAACAATACAGGCGGCGGTTTGACGGGGGAGTATAAAGGAGCAATATGGACAAAGATTTGTATGCCGTATTGGGCGTGTCGCCGCAGGCGGGGGCGGACGAAATCAAACGCGCCTACCGCAAGCTGGCGATGAAGTACCATCCCGACCGCAATCCGGGCAATCCGCAGGCGGAAGAAAAGTTCAAAGAAATCCAACGGGCTTACGATACGCTTTCCGACCTGTCGAAACGGATGCAATACGACGCGTCCTTCAGACGGCATGAGGAACGCGGGCGGCAGGAAGAGGCATTCCGCCGCGAACAGGCGCGCAGGGAGCAGTTTTACCGCGAACAGATGCGCCGCGAACAGGCGTTCAGACAGGCGTTTGAACGGCAGGCCTCACGTTCGCGCCATGCTTACGAACCGTCCGGCGGCGGAAGCGGGCGCAACTATGTCCTCGCCGCCTACATCCTGTTCGGTTTGGGTGCAATCATGCAGTTCATGCCCATAGACGGCGTGATTTTCGCCTATATGCCCATAGTCGGCGTGATTCTCGCCTATATGAAACGGAACAGTTTGGACAGCATTGTCTATGCCGCACATGCCGAATACCTGATTAAAACCTTTTGGCGCACATTTTGGCTTTATCTTTTGGGCGCGCTGACTGCCCTTTTGGGTATCGGCGTGCTGATTATTATTGCAACGAACGTCTGGTATTTCTGCCGCATCATCGTCGGCTTTATCCGTTTCAACAGCGGCAGGGTGGTTGCACCCGAGAAATGGATATAGTATGGCTTACCTGTTAATCAGCATCGTGTTCAGCGTGTCGGTTTCCATTTTGCTGAAAATGGCAAGGAAGAAAAAAATCGACATCGCGCAGGCGGTCGCGGTCAATTATGTGGTCGCGGTCATACTGACCCTGCTGGTATTGAAGCCGGATGTCGGCAATATCGGCGCATTTTTGCCGACGTGGCCGCTGTTTGCCGCTTTGGGCGTGTTGTTACCGTCCGTATTCGTCATTATGGGCAAATCCGTAGAATTCGCCGGTATCGTCAAATCCGACGCGGCGCAGCGTTTGTCGCTGTTTTTGCCGATTGTTGCCGCCTTGACGCTGTTTGGCGAAAAACTCAGCGAAGGCAAACTAATCGGGCTGTGCCTCGCATTTGCCGCACTGTTCTGCCTGCTTTGGAAACACAGCGGTGGCAAAAAATCAGGCAGCGCGTGGCGGCAGGCGGTATTGCTGCTGGGCGTGTGGGCAGGTTACGGCATTATCGACATCCTGTTCAAACAGATTGCCAAAAGCGGTACGGCATTTGCGGGCAACCTGCTGGTTGCATTTGTGCTGGCGGGTGTGCTGATGTTTACCTGCCTGTTTGCCAAATCGGTCAGATGGCGCGTTGAGAGTGTGGTCGGCGGCATACTCTTGGGCGGTTTGAATTTTATGAATATCGTTACTTATATCACCGCGCACCAAATGATGAAGGACAATCCCACGCTGGTTTTTGCCGGTATGAATATCGGCGTGATTGTTTTGGGTACGCTTTCGGGCGCACTGTTTTTTAAGGAAAAAATCAACACAATCAATACGGCGGGAATCGTGTTGGCACTGTGTTCTATCGCCTGCCTGTTTTATTGGGGGGAAGTCAAGGCACTGTTCGGCATATAATCCCGCGCGTCCGTATACCGCGCGGGCGCGTTTTAAGGAATGGTTTTAAATAATTGTTTTTTTATTAATAAGATAGATTTTTGCCCGAAGGGAAATAACCGGCTTTTTCCGACAAACCGCCGGAATCGGGTGGCGGCTAAAACAGCATTGAATGCCGAAAATGCCGTCTGAAGCAGCATCCCTTCTTCAGACGGCATTTGCCTGCAACGTTACAGATGGGGGTTCATCAGGTTTTCAGGAGAGAGGATGCGGTTGAGTTCTTCTTCGCTCAACAGCCCGCGTTCCAAAACGACCTCACGCACGCCTTTGCCGGTTTGGGCGCAGATTTTGCCGACCAAGTCGCCGTTGTGGTGTCCGATATACGGGTTCAGATAAGTAACCAGCCCGATGGAGTTGAAGACATACCGCTCGCAGATTTCGCGGTTGACCGTAATGCCTTTGACGCATTTGTCGGACAGGTTGACTGCGGCATTGCCCAAGAGGGAAATGGTTTCAAACATACATTGGGCGATGACCGGCTCCATCACGTTTAATTGCAGTTGCCCGGCTTCGGCGGCGAAGGTAATCGTCGTGTCGTTGCCGATGACTTTGAAGCAGACTTGGTTGACGACTTCGGGAATCACGGGATTGACTTTGGCGGGCATGATGGAAGAACCGGCCTGCAATTCGGGCAGGTTGATTTCTTTCAAACCGGCACGCGGGCCGGAAGAGAGCAGGCGCAAGTCGTTGCAGATTTTGGAGAGTTTGACGGCCGTGCGTTTCAATGCGCCGTGTACCATCACATATGCGCCGCAGTCGGAGGTCGCCTCAATCAGGTTTTCAGTCAGTTTGCAAGGCAGGCCGCTGACTTCGGAAAGTTTCTCAACGACCAAAGCCGCATAGCCTTTAGGTGTGTTCACGCCCGTACCGATGGCGGTTGCACCCAAATTGACTTCCAAAAGCAGTTGGCGCGTGCGGTCAAGGTTGAGGATTTCCTCTTCCAGCAACACTTGGAAAGATTGGAATTCTTGTCCGGCAGTCATTGGCACGGCATCTTGAAGCTGGGTGCGCCCCATTTTCAAAACGTCTTTAAATTCTTCGGCTTTGGCGGCAAAGGCGTTTTTCAATACGGTCAGTTTTTCCAGCAATTCGCCGATGCTGTAATACACGGCAAGGCGGAAGCCCGTAGGATAGGCATCGTTGGTGGATTGGCTGGCGTTGACGTGATCCATCGGATTGACGATGTCGTAGCGGCCTTTCTCATATCCCAAGGCTTCCAATGCAAGGTTGGCGATGACTTCGTTGGTGTTCATATTGACCGAAGTACCTGCGCCGCCCTGATACACGTCGGACGGGAATTGGTCGAGGCAGCGGTTGTTCAGCAGAACTTCGTCGCAAGCCTTTTCAATGGCGGCGGCGATTTCGGGTTTTACTGCACCCAATTCTCCGTTTGCCTGCGCGGTCGCTTTTTTGACCATCACCATACTGCGGACAAACTGCGGCACGTCGGAAATTTTTTGTGTGGAAATTTTAAAGTTTTCAATGGCGCGCAGAGTGTGGATGCCCCAATATACTTCGGCGGGAATCTCGCGGTCGCCCAATAAGTCGTGTTCGATACGGACAGTCATGTTTTTACCTTTGTAAGTCGGATAATTAATATTGAAAAAATGCGTCATCGGAAAGATGCCGCAGTAGGACGAACACTATACCAGTTGGGCGGTATTGTCTATGGTGTTTTCAAGAACAATGCCGTCTGAACGCAGAAGTGCCGTGTCTTAAGGATGCTGCTCCGGCAGGTCTGCCAGCGTTTTCCGCGCCAGCGTCGCACCGAGGTTATGGCGGTGCAGCCCCAAAACGATGCCCGTCCACACACCGCGTCCGCTCGGGCCGGTCAGCAGCGCAACGCCTCCGGTCAGCCATTGGTAGAGGGAATGCGGAAGCACATGGACGGAATATGCCGCATCATGCCTGTCGCGATAACGGACACGCCCGAACGCACCATAAACAACCAGTTCCTTATCATCGATATAAACCGATTTGCACGTCGTCAGCGTATACCACCAACGCTCCATGCGCCACATCCAAAACACGGCAAAACCCGCCGTCAAGACGCTGTAAACCGAATCGGATACGGGAGGAACACCCCATTCGAGCAACTGGTTTCCGCCGCCTATCCAAAGCAGCAGACCGAAAAACAGCGCAAGCAGCGGCTGAAACAACCTGCCGCGCAGAACGGAATGCCGGAACAGCAGCCCTTCGCCCGCAACAGAAACCCCGAACGGCAAATCACGTTTTAAGGTTCTGATGTATTCAGAAAGGTTGGTCGGATTGGAATGCGGTGCAGCCATATCGGTTTTCGGTTTGCAGCATGTGGAACAATGCCGTTTGAAGGGGTACACCTTTTGAGTCCTTACAGGCTTAGGAAGAGGGTAAAACATACCGCAAAACATACCACAAAAAACGGTAACGGATAGTTGTAAACGGTTGATGACGATTATAGACAATAACAGGTTTTCCCAATGAAATTATTGTTTGAATAATAAAAAATCCCAAACTGTAAAAGTTTGGGATTCGTATTTGGCAGAGAGGAAGGGATTCGAACCCTCGATACGCTATTCACGTATACACGCTTTCCAGGCGTGCGACTTAAACCACTCATCCACCTCTCTAATGGCGGAATTCACCCTTAACAGGATAAATTATTATTGGTGCCCAGGAGAAGACTCGAACTTCCACACCCGTGAGGATACTAGCACCTGAAGCTAGCGCGTCTACCAATTCCGCCACCTGGGCAATATAAATATCTAAAATAAAGCAAAGTATGATTGGTGCCCAGGAGAAGACTCGAACTTCCACGCCCGTGAGGACACTAGCACCTGAAGCTAGCGCGTCTACCAATTCCGCCACCTGGGCTTTGCTTTATTTACTGTTTTGCGGTACAGTGTCCTTCCGCAAAGAAGTCGCTATTATATAGGTCATAAAAAGAATGTCAACGGTCAAAATGAATAAAAATATTAACTATTTAAATTTACGGGAAAAAGACCCGTTTTTGAGTCGGGAGAAACAGCGTTATGAACATCCCTTGCCAAGTAGGGAATGGATTGTCGAGCTGCTTGAACGTAAAGGCGTACCGTCCAAGATTGAAGCTTTGGCACGTGAATTGTTGATTAAGGAAGAAGAGTACGAATTTTTCGAACGTCGTCTGAAAGCGATGGCGCGGGACGGTCAGGTTTTAATCAACCGTCGCGGTGCGGTCTGCGCGGCGGACAAATTGGATTTGGTCAAATGCCGTGTCGAGGCACACAAAGACGGTTTCGGCTTCGCCGTACCGCTCACACCCACCAAAGACGGCGATTTCGTTTTATACGAACGCCAAATGCGTGGCATCATGCACGGCGACATTGTTACCGTTCGCCCCGCCGGTATCGACCGCAGAGGCCGCCGCGAAGGTACGGTTTTGGATATTGTAGAACGCGCGCAAAGTAAAGTGGTCGGCCGTTTCTATATGGATCGCGGCGTGGCGATTTTGGAAGCGGAAGACAAACGCCTGAACCAAAGCATTGTCTTGGAACCTGGCAGTGTCGCGCATTTCAAACCCGAATCTGGTCAGGTCATCGTCGGCGAAATCGAGACTTATCCCGAGCAAAACCGCCCAGCCGTAGCGAAAATCATTGAAGTATTGGGCGATTATGCCGACAGCGGCATGGAAATCGAAATTGCCGTGCGCAAACACCATTTACCACACCAATTCAGCGAAGCGTGTGCCAAAGCCGCGAAAAAAATTCCCGACCATGTACGCAAAAGCGATTTGAAAGGCCGCGTCGATTTGCGCGGCCTGCCTTTGGTAACGATAGATGGCGAAACGGCGCGCGATTTCGACGATGCGGTGTTTGCTGAAAAAATCGGACGCGATTACCGTCTGGTCGTGGCGATTGCCGATGTCAGCCATTATGTCCGCCCTGATGATGCGATCGATGCAGATGCTCAAGAACGCAGCACTAGCGTGTATTTCCCGCGCCGTGTGATTCCGATGCTGCCGGAAAACCTGTCCAACGGCATCTGCTCGCTCAATCCCGATGTCGAGCGTTTGTGTATGGTGTGCGATATGGTCGTTACCTATGCGGGCAATATCAAAGAATACCGCTTCTATCCCGCTGTGATGCGCTCTCATGCCCGCCTGACCTACAACCAAGTTTGGAAATGGATTTCAGACGACCTCGACCATCCGCACAAAGTCCAAATCGACACACTCTACAAACTCTTCAAAATCCTTCAGAAAAAACGCTTTGAACGCGGTGCGGTGGAGTTTGAAAGCGTCGAAACCCAAATGCTTTTCGACGACAACGGCAAAATTGAAAAAATCGTCCCCGTCGTCCGCAATAATGCCCACAAGCTGATTGAAGAATGTATGCTGGCGGCGAATGTTTGCGCGGCGGATTTTCTGTTGAAAAACAAGCATACGGCTTTGTTCCGCAACCATTTGGGTCCCACACCCGAAAAACTCGCCACCCTGCGCGAGCAGCTCGGTCTGTTGGGGCTTCAACTTGGCGGCGGCGACAACCCGTCGCCGAAAGACTATGCCGCACTTGCCGAACAATTCAAAGGCAGGCCCGATACCGAATTGCTGCAAGTGATGATGCTGCGCTCCATGCAGCAGGCAGTTTACGAACCGCATTGCGAAGGGCATTTCGGTTTGGCTTATGAAGCATACGCCCACTTCACCTCCCCCATCCGCCGCTATCCCGACCTGACCGTACACCGCGCCATCAAAGCCGTGTTGAACCAGCAAACCTACACGCCAAACAAGAGCTGGCAGGCTTTGGGCATGCATACCTCGTTCTGTGAGCGCCGTGCCGACGACGCCAGCCGCGACGTAGAAAACTGGCTGAAAACCTATTATATGCGCGATAAAGTCGGCGAAATATTCGAAGGCAAAATCTCCGGCATGACCAACTTCGGCCTCTTCGTTACCTTGGACGGCATCCACATTGACGGCTTGGTACACATCAGCGATTTGGGCGAAGACTATTTCAACTTCCGCCCCGAAATCATGGCAATCGAAGGCGAACGCAGCGGCATCCGTTTCAATATGGGGGACAGGGTTGCCGTCCGGGTCGCGCGCGCCGATTTGGATGACGGAAAAATCGATTTTGTCCTGATTACGGGTGGCACGTCCGGCAGAAAGTATTCCGGAAAAAACAAAATACCCAATGCGGAACCCAAAAGGAAAAAAGCCAAACCATCCAAGAAGAATGCCTCGTCAAACGGCAAATTGGAAAAAGGCGGGAAAGAGCAGGAGGGGAAAAGTAAAAAATCTGTTTCCATCAAAATAAAGAAAGCCAAGAATAACCGCTAATCCGTATCGAGGAAGTTGCCGATGCGGTCGAACTTGACCTTTTTCCAATCCGATTTCCCCATTCTGTTTACGTTTGTGCGCAATGCAGAACGCTATTTTGCCGACGATTCCAATACGTTGGTGATGAAAACCCGTCAGTTTGCCAAGCTGACGGCGAAAACCGTGGCGGCAAACTATGGACTGGCGGAGTCGGAAAACGGTTCGTAGTCGGATCTGCTCAAACAGTTGCACGTTATGGCATTAATCGAGATATGCTGCATCTTTTCCACAGTTTGCGTAAGTCCGGCAATGCGGCAACGCACGTATTTAACGACGACCGTAAAGCGGCGGTAGAAAGTTTGATGGCGGCGTGGCAGATTGCATTGTGGTTTTGCCGCACTTTTGCCGACGGGCAGGAAGATTTTGTGTCGGAAGCCTTTAATCCTGCCTATTTGCAGACACAAAGTACGCTAGAAAATCCGCCGGTTTCCAACGGAGAAGAGCAACGCCTGCTGAAAGCGCAAGAAGCGGAATTGGCAAAATTGCGCGCGGAATTGGTGGCGAAAAGCGAAAAAGAACAACAGGTACGCCGCGACCAATTGGACACACATTTTGCCCACAGCCTCCAGATGCGGGATTTGGATGAAAAACAAATCCGCCTGCTGTTGATTGATGCCCAACTGCGCGAAGCCGGTTGAGAAGCGGATACGGAAAATCTGAACTACCAAAAAGGCACGTGTCCAGAAAAAGGGCGGAATCTGGCGATTGCCGAATATCCGTGCGGTAAGGACAGGGCGGATTACGTGCTGTTTTGCGGTTTGATGCCGATTGCCACGGCGGATGAAGCGCTTCAAGAAGCAGCTAAAAAAGACGATCCGCCGAAACCCAACTTATTAGGAAATTATTCTAAATTAGCTATTTTTCCTAGAGATTCTACCCAGCTAATTAATAAAGCAGATGTTTCTATACTTAAGTCAAATGTCGTAAAATTTACTACTGAAGATTTAGTAGCGACTGTTCGTATTTCATCAGAAAAGGTGGTTTTTTTAGAAAAAGGAAATGCAGCATCTGGATTACAACATATTTTGGCTCATGCTAAAGAATTCGCAAGTATTGGGGTGGATGAATCTGAAATACCCAGTGTTTTATTAAAGGCAATAAGAGATAGGAAAATAATTGGCTATCAAGAAAAAGGTCTAGGTAGACCAATTTATCAAGTGAACCATAATGGTAGGGAAGTTAAGGTGGCAATTACCATTGGTGATAATGGTTACATTGTGGGGGCAAACCCTCGAGGATTTGTAAAATGAAAATTAAAATTAGATTAATGGCTGACTATTTTTGTTATCCATTATGGCATGATGATGGTATTAATATAGGAGATATTGACCCTGCCAGTTTACCAATTTCCAATGAATTAAAAATGAAACTCTATCATTGGTCAGAATTGTATGATAATGTTCTAAATATGGCTGATCCAGCAAGCTCTGTTTTTAATAGTAAAGAAGAAGAAAAATACTTCATACAAATGGGGGCAGAGCTTTTTTCTCAATTAAAAGTTGAGTTAGGTGACTCATACGAGATTAGGTATGTTGTTACTATTTAACAATAACCAACCAGCATATCCCGTGTAACCAAACTAAAAAGTGCACCAAATAACATGCGGCTAGTACCGTTGGAAATACATGATGCAGTTAGACATACTGGTCAAAATGCATTAAAAAAGGACGTTAATCAAGGAAATGAATAATGAAAAAATTAAATATCTGGAGAGATGAAGGAAAAGTTTCTGCTTCAATCATTGAAAAATTTGCAGAAAATTTAGGTGTAACATTCCCTAAATCGTATATATATTTGATAAGTGAACATGATTATTTATATCCCGAAGAAGATTGTTTTATTTTTATTGATAATGATAAAAACACAGATAACAGAAATATTTTATTTTTAGGATATAAAAAAGATGCTTTCTGTCATGAAAATATCTATACCTATTCATGCATTGATGATGAATATGGCTATGGAAACCAAGTTGTTGCATTTGGAATAAGTGCAAATGGCGATTATATTTGTTTTGATTACCGTAAAAATTCAAGTAATCCATCCATCGTACTTATGTATCATGATGAATTTTACGAAGATGAACTAGGTAATACCAAGATGATTACAGTTCCCATCGCACCTGATTTCGATAGTTTTATAGATAAACTTTATCAAGATGTAGATTAACTGGCACTACTAGCCAGTATAGCCTGTGTAACCAACCAAAAAAGTGAAATGGTAGGATGTGTATTCATGCACACGCGGTTTTGGTTTCTCTGAACTCGGTTTCAGGCTGCCTTAAAACCACTTACCTTACCATTTCGCTTCAAAAGACCGAATATGGCGACTTTATTGGCAGCATCGCGACCGCGTTTGCCTTTGCGTTGCCCACCAAAATAACTTTCATCGGCTTCTACTTCGCCATCAAACATTTCCAAATGTGGACTGTTTTGATAAATAAGAAATCGTAAACGATGAAAATAATAGGCTGCGGTATTTTTATTAACGCCTACTAACTCTGCTGCTGTTCTTGCAGTTACACCTGCGACAAATAGCCCAATGAGTTTATTTTGTTTATACCGGCTTAGACGACTTTTCTCATAGGAATAATTCTAACTTAATTTGAATTTCCCTAGTTATCTAGGACAGCCCCAATCAATAAATGGGATAACCTAGTCATATTCAAGCATCTATTCCTGCAAACTTACCTAGTATTGGAGATAAATTTAATGCTATCCCATTTTATCAATAAAAATCTGAATACTATAGGTGGTTGTATAGTAATTATATTTGGAATTTGTTTTGCATTATTGATAACAGAAGCTCAACAGGAAGGTAAATTAGGTTATAAAACGGATAATAGGGAAAGGGTTCAAAGGATATTCTCTGAAATACCGACTATGATTGAACCATATCAAGTATCTGATAGTAATTCATTTACAAGAGGTCCTACAACTTTTGTGACTTTTTATGTTAAAGGTTCGGACTCCGAACTAAAAAAATTAACTCTATTAATCGATCGGAGACAGAGCCTTTTCGGATTTGTTAATGCTTGTAGGAATGGGGAGTCTTTAATATATGAATATAAATTAATAACTGAATTTGATAAGACAGTTAAAATAGATTCTTTGGCTATCGAGTGGAAATATCCGGATTCATCATGCAACTAGCGTAGCATTAAAACTACTTACCTGCCTTTTTTGTTTTAATCCACCTAACCCTAAATCATGCCTGCCACTCTACCCCAATGAGCCATGTAACGAAAGCGAAGCACTCGGCGCCATCACTTGGTTGTGGTATCAATCCCCCATGCATCGCCAAGTGCCTATTGCCGGATGCCGGCTTATGTGTTGCCTATGTAAAAAAAGAAAATCAACTCACCGGAAAAACCGAGCAAAAGGAAATAAGCAATGGATACGAATAACTATGACAAAATTATGCCTTTTAAGCCTGAAAACAGAAAAAGTGAGCTAAAAATCGCCGTAAGATTCCAACGAAGATTGATACCATCAAAAATTGTATATTTTTATACAGGTTTTACGGGATTATTGGCTTTTTTACAGAAATATCAAATTCTTCATATCTCTAACTTCAATAAATTAATGGATTGGCTCATGCTGTTATTTGTATTGCTCGGTGTATATAGTGTGATTTCTACAGTTTTTTTAACTATTTGCCCCTATTGCCACAGATTTCAAAAACAGTTTAATGGAAAAGTAATCAGTGTCGATAATCAAGAAATAGCCTGCAATCAAGGAGTAGTTCCATTTATTCATTATTGTAATCGATGCAATGCCCCACTTTCATCAAAAGCAGTAACAGATTATTATGAAAATAAAGTGTGAACTTGCATGGTAGGGGGTGCTGATACCCACGCGTTCCTTACTTTGCTTTTTACTTATTTTCAGGCAGCCTTAAAACCACTTACACTTACTTTTTTGTTTTACCCCCCCTATAAACTATGCTCACCATCTCAACCCTAAACATCCTCTCAACCAAGCTCTATCCCAGTGAGCCATATAACGAAAGCGAAGCACTCGGTGCCATCACTTGGTTGTGGTATCAGTCGCCTAAGCATCGTCAAGTGCCTATTGCCTGATGCCGACTTATGTGTTGCCTGTGTAAAAAAAGAAAATCAACGCACCAGAAAAACCAAGCAAGAAGAATTAAGCACAGGACAAAAAAACGCGTATATCTTTGCCTACGCGGTATTTAGAAGCAGCGGTTGTAGTAGCAGGAGACAACAATGCCCTAGCAGGAGCATTGGGTGCAGATGTGGGATACGTTTCAGGACAATCGGCACAATGGTTATTAGGACAAACTTTGGCTGGTGCGGCCATTGGTGTACGTGGGCAAATGAAAGCAGGCGGACAACTGTATTACGATATATTTGCGAGCCATGCATTGAAAAAGCCTGAATATTTTCAGACGAAGAAATGGGTAACGGGATTTCAGGTAAGTTATTCGTTTTGATGCAATTGAAGCGAATAATGTATGACAAGATAAACAAAAGCTACTGGTTTTCTGCCAGTAGCTTTTGTTTATGTGGTGATGAGTTTCAGCAAAATGCGTGGTGTGATTGATGCGAAAATATCTAAATTCACTGACATCAAGCGCATCATAACTATGAAAGGTATCTGTGTACACAATGCCATCAGGCTTAACTTTCTCTTGAAACCTAATGAGATAAATATATAGGTGTTGATGAGAAAAATGGGACGAAAGAGGATGACGGGGGATTTTGTGGGATGGGAAAAATGCAAGGGAGTTGCAAATATTGCAATAAAAACGGACGGTGTTTTTATCGTCCGTTTTTTGTTGCCAAAGTCCTTTTTTGAGGGCGGCGATGGCGATGTCGAGGATTCTGCGTTCGGCACCGGGTTGGAGTTGGTTGTTGCCGTTGATGGGGAGATAGGGGCGTGCTGGAAGGTTGGTTTTGTGACCTCGCCCTGATCGTCCGCGGAGGTGGTGGATGGCGGCGTATTTTTTGTTGCTGCCGATTCGGGCATAGTTGCTGCCAACCTGTGTAGTCAGGCTGGCGGCAAGTTGCCCGCTTTTTTGCAGGGTCTTGCCTCCCTCATCTGCGGCACGCCGACTTCGTTTCCACCGCTGCTCGCCCCAGCTTTCGGATTCGAAGTTTTCTTCGGTTATAGATAGCAACTCGGTGGCAATACCGCGCATCATGGGGCGGGTGTTTGCGGCGTTTTTAAGGAGCGTACTCAGACCGTGTTCGAGTTTGGCAGCATCGAGTTTGATTTCCAGCATAATCAGCCTTTTAACAGTTTAAGCACCCAAGTCAGCGAAGCGGTGGACAGGGCGTTTTTGAATCTGTCGTTGCCCATCATCGTTTTCAGGGCAATGCGGGCGATGTCCGGATGGGTTACCTGCGCCTTATCCACTGCGATTTTCGCCATACGGGACAGCATAGACTTGCCTTGGTTGGCGTTGAAGCCCGCATTGGGGGCGATAAATGTGTTGTTGATGCGAATGCCGGTGCGCTGTGCGTAACGCTCCTCTCCGGTATAGGGATTTGCGCCTATATCGACGGTGATGGACTCAAGAGTCGGTCGGGGCAGGACACGGTTTTCTCCCATACTGCGGGACAGCGGTTTGACACGGCAACGGCAGCGGTAGTCCAAAGGAGGGTACAAAGTATTCCACACGGGGTCGTCTGCGGCATAGACGCGACCGTGTAACATACGGTGGGTATCACGAGTGCGGCTGTCGTTGATGGCGACGTACTGCCAATAAGGGTGCGTGTCGATGGAGTCCATCATTTCGGCGTAGCGGCCCGCCATATAGGCCGACTGCATATTGGTCAGATAGATGGTTTTCAGGCGGTGGGGGCTACCGAGCTGTACGCTTTGGGTTTCTCCTTCGGGATTTTGAACTTCCTGCCTGCCCCACCAGCCTTTGCGCTGTAGAACGGGGGCGAGTTCTCGGCTGAACTCTTCCAGCGTCCGGCCTTGTTCGGCGGCATCGACGACGGCGGAATAGATATCGGAGAGTACATCCATTTTGGCGGTTTTGGCCACCGTAAAGGCAGTGGCGTGCGCGTCGTCCAACATATCCTGCCAGTCCCAAGATACGGCAATGCCTTTTTGCTTGAGATAGGCGACGGCGGCTTCGGGTTTCATGCCGAAGACGGCTTTAATATCTTCGGGGTTCATGATTTAAGCTCCTGTGCTACTTCAATCCTGCCGACCAAGTCGGAAAGGAAAATCAGGCGCGCCAACTCGTTTTGCAAGGCGGTATCGTCCATATTCGGATAGGCGGCGGACAGACGATCGAGCAGGTTTTCGGCGGTTTCTCCACGACTTAATTCGGCCACTAGGACGGCAGTCAGTAGGTCGCCTTGTGTATTCAGACGGTCTGAGTTAGGGGCGAGTCCGTCGATGACCAAACCTGCATCCGTCAAATCGCCCTCGGTAAAGTCGGCAGCTTTTGCCTCCGGGCTTGCTTGAACGCCCTCGAGCAAATCCCCATCTTCCAAACCGTATGTGCGCTGCCAGTATTGCTTGGTGAACTTGGCACCGGCATCCACCATCATCTTATCCCGTTCGGCACGCTCTCTGGTGCCGCTTTCCTCATTTTCGAACAGCACGAATTTCGGACGGACAACGTCTCCGAAATTTATCTCTACCATCCACTCTATCAACTGATTGAATGTTGTCTCCACGATTCGTTTGTCGCTGTCGCGGATGTCGTCCGTTACTTCCAAGCCTGCGGTCGTGCTGGCGTGCGTGCTGTCTTTTTCGGTGGTTTGGTCTTGTCCGAGCAGCGCAATGCTGATTTCAGAGCGGCAATAACGGATGAGCTTGTCGTAGGCATCAATAGATGAGGACTTGCCGCTTGCCTCGTGGATTTCAACGCTGGAATCATTGGGAATGGTGCCGACGCTGTTGCCGATCAGGGCTTCGAGTGCGTCCAGCAGTTTGTCGGTATCCTGCGGGGTATTGGAACGTGGTTCTTTACCAATCAGCCAAGGTGCACCGTATTTTTCGGTGAACTGCATCCAGAACTTCAGTCCGCCGCGCTTGAAGGTGACCAGCCAAAAAACCAAGCCCAAATCGCCCAAACCGTAGGGGTTTAGATAATCTGCCTCATGTGTCGGGCAAAGAAACTTATAAGGCGGAGGAACGGTATCGGTCAGCCCATTTTGGATGTAACGCAGCTCGCCTTCGTCGTTGAAGGCGAACCACTCTTGCGGCTTGGCGATGATTTTGTCAGGCAGCCATGCAGAATCGGTACGCCAAATCAGTTCGATGGGCTGGTAGCCGTAAAAAACGGCGTTTAAAACGTCTTTAATCAGGCGGTAAACATCGGTTTCAGCCAGCCAGCTATCGACAAAATCCCGAACATTTTTAGGGGTGTCGTCGCCCTCAAGCCGCCATTCGAGGCGGGCGACAGCTGCTTTTCGGCGGCGCACCAGCGAGCCGACCAAGGGGTCGCGCATCAGCTCGCGGTAAATGGAGATTTGCCTGCCCATTTTGCGCAAAACAGGGTCGGGATTAGGCAGCCAGCCGTTGAAACCGCTGAAAAACGGGCGGGAAACGGCGAGATGGGCAGATAAATCCTGCGGCTTGAAGGTCATGATGCCTTGGCTGGTTTTGAGTTTGAGGTGGGGTTTGGGCATGATATGTACTCTTTAAATACCTTAATAACCTTCAGTTAACGCGCTTTTTCGGCGGATTCGGCGGCTGGCTACGCGTATCGGTCCGGTATTCAGCTCGCGGCTGGCGTAATGGGCAAGGACAAAGGCAATCGCCGCATCGCCGTGGCGTTTTTTGCCGTCTTGACCTTTGGTGCGTACATCGGGGATGCGCGGCACGCCTCTGACCAGCTCGAAGGCGCGCAGGTCGGTCAGGATGTCTTCGTCTTTGGGAATGCCGTCCAGTGTGCCGTCTTCGAGGGCGGCTTTGAACGGCGCGGTATGGGTGCGGTACCAGTTTTCCGAGAGCATGACCGACTCGCATACCTCCGCGCCAAATTCGTCGCGCATGGCTTCGGCGATTGACTGGCCGTTGCCGCGCGCATCCAATGCCGCGCCGCGCAGATTGGGTAAGCCGTGCAACAGGTGTTTCATGATTTGTTCTTGTTGGGCAAACGGCATATTGCCCAACTCCAATACGAACGGCGGCTTAAGGCTTAAATTAGTCTGCTGCAATAAAGGGACGATGACAGTACGGTCGCCGCTGCGGGCAAAGTCTTCGCCGACAAAGCTGGTGCGGGTTTTATCCAAACCGTCGAGCAGCGGTTGCAGGGTGTCGGCTATCCAGTCAGCGACTTCAGCGGCGCGGCGCGGTTCGGGCAAGAGGCCGAAATCGTCGGTCTGGTCGTAGCGGATAACCGGTGTATAAGGGCTCATACGGCTTTCGATTAAGGCGCGGTTGAGCCATTTGCCGCCGCCGTTTTTGGGTATGCAGTCCAACTCTTCGGATGCGTCGTCTCCGTAGAAATCGCGGATTTCCTTGCACCACGCCGCCTCGCCTTCTTCTGTCCATTCTTTCCCCAAACGCAGGCAGATGCGGCGGTAGAGGCCGTCTGAAACGGCTTCGTCGAAGGTAATGCGGTGGATGGAGTACGGCTTTTTGCCCGCACGGATGTCGGTAATCAGCTCGTTGAACGGATTGTCCACACCGTCATGGGTAGAGATGATGTGTACCTGACCACCCCACATCAGCAAGGCCATTGCCGCTTTGAGCAGCTCGCCGAGCTGCTCGTGGAACGCCGCCTCGTCGATGATGACGCGCCCCTGCTTACCGCGAAGGTTTGAGGGGCGGCTGGATAAGGCGGTAACGCGCCAGCCGGAGGCAAAGCGGATGACGAAGGCGAGGACGGATTTTTTGTCGTCGCCCTCGATAAACACTTCTTCGGTCTCTTCGATTTCGCCTGCCGCCAAACCGTAGAATTTCGCCCAGTTGGCGCAGTCGCGGATAAACTCCAAAGCCATGTCTTTGTTGTAGCCGATATACCATGCGTCCATGCCGCCCGATGAGGCGGCAAGTAAGGCGGTGTCGGCAGCCTCGCCCCAGCTCAGACCGATACGGCGCGATTTCTCGCAGAGTTTGACGGGCGAGGTGTCGGCGCACCAACGCTGCTGATAAGGAAGCAATGCCGATGGCGTGCGCTCTTCGGTTTTGGGCAGGGTCATGATGCGATACCTAAAATCTGTTTGCGGATGGCTTCGGCAGCACTGTCGGACAGCCCGCCTTTTTTCGCCTGCTTGGCGACGTTTTCGGCGGCGGCTTCGACTTTGGCTTTAACTTTTGCCTGATATTCTTTCAGGCGCGTTCCGGCGGTAATCAGACCGCTGATTTTGCGCGCTCCTTCGCTCATGATGCCGAAGCGGTCGAGCGCGTTCAGTTCTTCAGACGGCATTTCGCCGATTTGCACCAATGCCTCGAACAATTCGGTCTGCAACATCGCCATCAGGGCTTCGGAGCGTGTATCGCCTTCATCGGCTGCGCCTTCGGCAATCAGGCGTGCCGCTTCGGTGCTGTTTTTGATGGCGGCAAACCGACGCTGGACTTTCTGCCCGTAACGGTGGGCGGCGGAACGGCTGATTTCGTAGCCCTGCTGCTGCAACCATTCCGCCAGTGCCTGATAGTCGGCAAAACCGTTTTCGACGAGTTTGCGCTCAAATTCGTGTCGGACGGCTTCGGGCAATCGGTCTATCGTGCTGCGCTTTGCCATATCAGCCCCACACTTTTTCGGGACGGGCGATGCCTGCGCGGCACTCGACCGTGTATTCGGCAATATCCACGCCCAAGCCGGTCAGGTCGGCAAACCACAGGCCGTGCGGGGCTTTATTCAGCTCAACCAGCTTACGGTCGGCAAGATAGTCGAGCTGTTGGCGCAGTTCCAGTGCGGTGGTTTGCGGATAAATTGCGTTCATGATGTCCAACAAGAAGGTTTCGCTTGTCGTGTGAGGGCGGGCTTTATTAAGGGTGTTGATGATGTTCCAACGCATCCCCTCGCGGCGTTGTTTGGCAATCAATTCTTGGCTAATCATTTCTTTACGCTTTCCATCTTGTAGATTTCGGTGAGTTTTTCGGCGACGTTGTCGAGTTTGGCTTCGAGGACGACTTGATTGCGGATGTAGTCTTCCCGCAAAACATAGGTCAGCGGCAGACCGGCATTGAATTCCGCCAGTTTGTTTTCCATGATTTCGACTTTGCCTTGTAGGCGTTCCTGCTGTTTTTGGCGTTCGTCCTGCTGCTCGCGGAATTGCGCCAGCAGCATTTTGCCGAAGGTAAAACAAATGCCGAGGAAGGAGAGTAAAAAGCCGACAAGTTGCCAAAACTCGATGTGGATAAAGGTTTTTTCCATTGTTCACCTCTGAAATCCGTGTTCAAAATATTCTTGGCAGACAACACAGCGCGTACAGCCTTGGACGGCTTTTTGCCTGGCTTCGGGTATCGGGCTGCCGCAATCTTCACAGTGGCTTAGGCTGACGGTGGTTTCAGAGTGCGAAGCCTGCCCGTGGTACGGCGGTTGATGCTTTGCCAGGGATTCTGCGAGAAAGATGGCTTCGCGTTTGGATGCGCGGTCGGCAAAATCAGTCATTTTTCAGACGGCCTTTCTTGTACCATGTCTGCCAGCCGGAAATTTGTTTTTCCAGTTTTTGGCAGTATTCACCGTAGCGCACGGCATGGTTCAAGAGTTGTTCGGGTGAGCCGCCGGTCGGACGCTCGGGGCGTTCGTATTTGACCAGCAGTCCGGTAGATACAGGCGGCAAATCCACTGTTGGTACGGTTTTAATCGGGGTATCCGAAGGCACGGTTGTAGAGGTGCAGGCTGTTAGAGCCGATACCGTTAAAACCATTGCCGTCTTTTTTAATCGTGTCATGCGTTTGCTCCTGTAAAGTGTTGCGCGTTTTGTCCAATTCGGTCAGGGCGGCCGCCAAATCCGCGCTTTGTTTTTGGGAAAAGTCGTACCACCGCTGCCTTTCGTCCTGCGCTTTTTTAAGCTGCAAGGCGTATTGTTCCGCCGCAACCATAGAAGAATGCCGATAGGTGGCAATCAGGGCGGCTTGTTCCGCTTCGGCCTTGCCGGCGGCGTACCGGTAGCCGCACGCCCACGCAAGCAAAAGCACAAATGCCCAAAGCAGCCGTTTTTTGGCCCGGACAAATTCAATCATTGCCGCCCCCTTCCCGATTTGCGGATTTTTTGATTTCCGCCAGCTGCGGAACTGCCGCGATGCCGCGTTTGATTAATGCATACCCGCCGACCAATGCGCCATAAGCCCACCAAAGCCATTCGGGGGCATCAGCGGTTTGCGAGAACTTATAAGTCATAGAAGCGGCTGCCACGTTTGCCCATAGTTTGGTATGGCTGATTTTTCCTGTGGCCGGATTAGAGACCAAGCCGCCCAGCCATCGGAAAAAGACGGTTATTTGCGACGCTTTTTTTTGGCTGCGCGTTTCACGGCGGCTACCCCGCTCTTGCGGTGGGCTTGCGTCCAACATCCCTGAGTCGGCATGGCGTAGCGAATGCCTAGGTCGCTGTGGCTGAAATCGGGCAGCATGGCTGCGGTCATTAGGGCGATGAGTGACTTTTTTGACATGGTTTGTCTCCCTTTAATCAGTGTTATCTGCAGACGCGTGAATCAGGTTTTGCGCCACACGGCGTACCCAGCCCTTGCCGAAAGAGGTGAACGTACTGAGCTTGGTATAAAAGACCAGACGCTCGGCGTTGAACCGCAATAAAAGGTCGTTTTCGGGGAGGGAATTGATGGCTTTGAGGCTGATTTCGCCGATGATTCCATCGTCCGCCACGCCTGCGGCGCGTTGCAGCATACGGACGGCATTGCCGTAACCGTGGTTGACGCAGGCATCAAAAAATTGGAACGCGACCGCTTCCGGCATTTGGTCGGCGCGGTAACGCTCCCAAAACGCCTTTCGGTAAATGCCGATAGCCTGTTCACGCGTCATGGCACACATGGAACCGTTAAAGCCGTTTGCCATTGCGGTACGCTTAGTGATGCCCCAATTGGTTTCGCCGCCGGGGTCTTTTGGATGGTTGACGTAACCGCCCTCGTGGGAGAGGACGCGGTTGATGAATTGGTTGAATTTGTCTGACATGGGAAAATCCCTGTATTGAGGTTGAAATCAATACAGGGATTGTAGGGAAGGCCGTCTGAAGGGGCTTTTAAAGGGAGTTAAAAGAGTTCATGGGATGGTTGCTTATCCAAATCAGTACAAATAAATTTCAGGTTTTTGTTGTATGCAGGCAAAGGCCATTTTTTCCATACTTCATCTGCACCAACTTTCTCAATCAGCCAATAAACCAACAAAGCTGCTGGCTGACTGAAAAAATACATTTCTTCAGCATTTTCTTTTATCCGATTAGCAAGATATTTCTTCTCATTCAAAAGTGACCGGATATTAGCAAGAATATTTGAAGGGTCAATGCTGGATTGAAATGTTTCTAGAAAAATCATATTGGTTTTTTTATCAACTTCAGGAATAAGCCCTATTTCCTCTTGATAAAGCTGTGACAATTGGGGAAGAAGTTCTTCTTGTGGTTGATTTGCTTCTTTCAAAATTGCCAGAGTACGACTAAATAAGTCATCTGTAGTTTCCATCAAAGCCATGCTCTTCGCGACTTCGCGCTCTGCTTGCTTTGGAACATTGCCGTCAGGCTTGTATATATTGTCATGAACCAGCTCTGCATAAGCATGTTGGAGTAAAGAACGCACCTGAACTTCACAGCACAAATCAGAAGGGATGCTGACATTTTCGGGTGTAATGAATGCTTGTTTAGGACGAATCTCGTAATGTTTGGATTGATAGTCAAATGCTTTGGGATTTTGCTGAATGTCATCTGCAAAATCTTTCGAAACTTTAGCATTCCACTGAGATGAGGATTCAATGATTTCACAAACTATTTGAATATGTTCCGCAAGCAATACCACAAAACGTACACCGACCAAGTCAGTCATTTGAGTTTGAGGTGAAGTGTAATTTTTTCGGCCAATCTTGGCCAGAGCTGAAGAAATCTCTTTGACTCTAGGCTTTGCTTCAATTTTTAGAAAATTGGCAACCGGAACAGGAGAAATGACATTGGATAATTGATTTTGAATTTCTTCAGCCACAAATCTACCCCAAGCGGCAAATGCCGCTTGGTGGCTTTCTAAATAGCTTTTGAAATCATCAATATCACTCATTTTTGTTGTTGTAACTGTCCTTTAATTGTGACAACAGTATATTCCCCATCTTCCGTTGGCGCAATTTCCATATAGTCTTGAGTATGCTCGGGAGGAGTCAAGATAACTACACCATTACTAAATCCGTAAGACCTCCGTTGGCGTAAACGAGTTTTAATATATTCAATATCTTTACTTACGGTATTTTGAGGAAAGTCCTTTGCCACCATAAATTCTGTATAAGCTGTTCGTTTTTCTGGAGGTAAATGATTTTGGGCAAAATTATTTACACTAATGGTTGCTTCCGCACTTTTCAATGTAACGCGCAATGCTTCATGCGCATCTAATTTTGCATCATCACTTAAATCAGAGTTATCGATAAAATTGCGTGTCCACTCAAAAAAATTCTGCGTCAATTTACGGGAAGAAGCAGCTATACTCATACCCAAGAATACTTGATAGAAATAGGAAGCTGCCGGTCTGGTTTCCGTTTGTGTCATCAGATGGTCATACAAAAAAGCCCGATAATTCCCAGATTGTATTTGCTCCTGCGGCCTTACTGTTTCAGCCACCAAAAAACCTATCTTGAATAATCTTGCTGAATCGGTCAGTAATAATTCTTCTAAGAATTCAATCGTGATAAAGTCATCCTCTTCTTTGGTCCTGAACCCATCTTGCGGCTCAGCCTTAATCACACATAAAAACGGCTTGCCGGTATCTCCAACCCTACCTTTTAATACCAACAAAATACCACCCGGTGCATTCGTATTCAGTTGTGCATCGGTCAACATGTGGGCAAATTGTGCGGAATCTTCAATAAACTCTGCTTCGTCTTTGAGTTGTATGGCTGCCGCTATCTGAAAAAAACTATTTTCAGCCGTATTGGCAATAGACATTTCAATCCCATGAGATTTATTACCCAAAGCTTTGGTCAGCCTGTTTTCCAATGTTCTTCTTGCCGTAATAGGCAAATCAATCAACTGTGTACTGATTTTAGGTTCTACACGCTCTCTATTTTCATTTTTTGGATAAATACGATGGGTAATAATTTTTTCAATTACCAGCCCTTCAAAAGAGTAATTCGTTTCTGTCATCATTTTTCCTATTGTAAGTTAATTAAGGTCTTTTGAAATCTGAACCACCTGCCCGATGACCTGAATATCGGGGTGGTTTTTAATACGCTTTAAAATACACGGCCGCTTCTATTGCTTAATATCTGTTTCAGAACACCGGAGCAGCCCGACTGTCGGAGTGTCCTAAATGCCGTCTGAAAATTTCAGACGGCATTTTTTATCCGTTGCCCACTTTACCAGGCGCGGCTTGGGCTTTTTTCTCTGCCGCCAGCTTGAAGGCGGCGTAATCGGCAAGCTCTTTGCGGCTGCCGCTGCCGAGCTGACGGAACAGGGCAAGCAGTTCTTTTTCTTCAGCACTCAAGGATTCAGACGGCATGACCGCTGTTTCGCCGCGTCTGCCGTGCATGACGTATTGAACGTCTATGCCTACTTTTTCAAATTGGAAGAAAAGTTCCGTCTTGGGTTGACTAATGCCACGTTCATAATTCCCCCACATTCTTCCTGAAACCCCACATTTTTCAGCAATTTCAGCTTGCGTCAGTTTTAATTTTTTTCTTTCTTCTTTCAATCTGTTACCAGAAAAGGAAGAGTTCTTCATAAAATAATCCTTGCAGAATAGGAAGAACTCTTCCTATAATTTCCACATCGAAACACAAGACACCCTAAATCATCACGAGAAGGGACGAAAAAATGACCCCTAATCCTGTTCGCGGTAGCGTTCCAACACGTGCAGGCCGGCGAGTAGTACCGAATTTGCAGCGTCATCGCATTGTGCGTCCAAGCCGGCTGCGTCATCCTGCAGCCACGCAGGCGCGACCAGCTCATCAAACCATTTCGCTGCAAGCTGCTGCTTCTGTTCTGTACTCAATACTTGAAGCACATCATGAAACATGGCTTGCAGCGCACGAAATTCAGCCGCCGCAACGGCCTGACCGTCTGGCAGGTTTAATAAACGGTCAGACACAGGACTTAAGCGACGAAGAGACTCGGATTCTGAACGAGTCATATGGAGGATGGTTGATACTTTATTCACACGAAGACTCCGAATAATCTTGAAAAACGAACACATTATATCACACGAAAGGTGTAAATAATATGGAAAAACCTTTGAATTTCAAACCTATTCCCTATCCGCAAACGCGCGAGAGCGCGGCAAGATGGTTTAAGCGCAACGGCGTGTGCAAGGCGCACTGGGCGAAACATTTCAATCTGGAGCGTACCACGGTGGAACACCTCTTGCGCGGCAAGCTGAAAGGCAATTTCGGCAAAAGCCACGAAGCGGCGGTGAAGCTGGGGCTGAAGGAGAAAAGCGATGATTAATCATGAGTGTATTAACCAACCGTACGGACGGATACTGAAATTTTCCCGCATACAGGCCAAAGAAATGCTTACGCCAGACGAATTGAAAGAAAAATTTAAAAATGACGGAATCACATTCTCCGGTTGGGCAAGGGAAAATGGTTACCGTCCGCAAGAAGTAATCCGTGTAGTAAACGGTTTTTCTAAAGCAAATTACGGCAAGGGGTACGAAATTGCTAAGAAGCTGGGACTGAAATAAGGAGGATGCGGATGGCGGTAAGTAAAAAGGCGCAGCGGCTGTTGCGGGTGTTTTTGGCGATGGACGCGCATCCGATAATCGGCATCAGCAATAAGGAGCTTTCAGACGGCCTGGGACTGACGGCGACGCAGGTGAGCCGGGATTTGGAAGACCTGATGGCGGCCGGGCTGGCGGTACGGCTGGACAACGGCAACTATGCCTACAGCGTGCGGACGCTGCAAATCGCGGAGCACTTCCGGCAGCAGCAGGAAAACCTGCAACGCCGGCTGGCGGAAGTCCTGGAACGGGCGGAGTCTTTTTGAACGGATTGGAAAAGTCCCGACGTCGGGACTTTTGATGAAACCTGAATTTTAACTTGTCCTTACGTCAGGACAAGTGGAGATAAAAATGAGCAATGAAATTGAAGTTGTAGATGGCAATGGAATCAGCAATCAGGCGGCGATGCACAGTGTGCTGGTGATGGAGCAATGGGGCAACGGCGAAACCTACAATGAAGATGTATGGGTTGAGAGAGCCAAGATCGCAACACGCAAAACAATGGAAGGGATGTTTGAGCTTGGTCAGGCTTTAATTGTTTTAAAAGAACGAGCGTCTGATTATCAACACCTATGCCTACCGCGAAATACTGGTCCGCAAAGCCTTGAACGAAGCCTACCGCCAGCAGCACCCGCGTTTTGCAACGGGGTTGATGTTGGATTTGTGCGGCGACGATGTGAACACGCCGCGCCTTGAGGCATCGGCCGCCCGCTGCACTGTCCGCTTTACCCTTGCAGCTTCCCACAGCGAACCCGTCGTCATCTCGCAAAGTACGCAGATTGCCGCAGGTGCGACCGTGTTTCAGACGGCATCGGAAGGCGCGCTCTCACCAGTCGGCCGAACTTTGGATTTAGAGGCTGTCTGCACGCAGACAGGTGTGTCCGGCAATGGTTTTGCCGCAGGACAAATCAATACCTTGGTCAGTCCTATTGACGGCGTATCTGCCGCCAATATCGAAGTATCGGCAGGCGGTGCGGACGAAGAGTCGGACGATGCTTATCGGCAACGCATCCTGCTCGCCTCGGAAAGTTTCAGCGTGGCGGGGCCTGTTGGCGCATACGAATACTTTGCACGACGTGTCAATCCTGTCATTTGCGACGTTCATGTCGGCAACCTGAAAACGGCAGGCGGCGAACCGGTCGGCGGCCGGGTACGGGTAACGGTGCTGACTAAAAACGGGCTGCCGTCTCCCGAACTCATCGGCGAAGTGCAGAGGGCTTTGTCTGACGAACGTGTCCGCCCGCTTTGCGACACGGTAAGCGTTGCCGCCCCTTCTGTTATCGATTACACGCTGGATGCGGAACTCACGCTGTTTACAGGCGCGGATGCCGCCGAAGTTTTGGCGGCGGCAAAACAGGCTTGGGCGGATTACGAAGCATCACGCCGCGAAAAACTGGGCGCGGACATCGTGCCGCTGGACATTCAGACGGCATTGAAGGCGGCAGGCGTATACAACGTCGTTTTAAAGTCGCCCGCGCTGACCGTCGTCCAACCCGACCAATGGGCAAGATGCACTTCCGCCAATATCCGCATCCCGCCTGAAACGGCAGAGGGTTAGCAATGGCAAAACTCTCCTACGCATCCGTTATCGAACACGACCGGCGTTACAAAATGTTGGCGGATTTAGGCTTGAGGATGAATGAGGCCGATGCGGTCAGACTACTGCCGAGGCTGGTAGATTTGGTTGCTCCGGAACACTTGGCACTGCTGGCGGAGGGCCGCAGCATTTTAGGTGCGGACGGCTACTGGTTAGCTGAAAGCGACCAGACGCGCCGCAAGCTGATTAAGGGCGCGTATCGGCTGCACCGTATGAAAGGCACGCCGTGGGCGATACGCGAAATCGTGCGGCGGCTCGGTTTCGGAGAAGTCGAAATCACCGAAGGCTTGGGCAATAAGGAACACAACGGCGAAATCAGGCGGGACGGAACCTACGCGCACGGACGGTCCGACCACTGGGCGCATTACCGTATCACCATGAACGGCGCGCTAACCAACGATCAGGCGGCTTTGCTGCGGCATACCCTGCAAGCCTTCGCGCCTGCCCGATGCGTATTGGCGGCATTGGATTACCGGCACGCCGCCGTCCGGCATAACGGACGGGTATCGAGAGACGGAACATTTAACCGAGGAACTGCATAATGGCAAATTTGAACGAAACAGCACAATGGGAAACAGGCATTTACCAATTAGAAACCTCCGACCCCGTGATGGGCGGGCCGGACGGCATCGACAACCGTCAGGCAAAACAATTGGCCAACCGCACCCTTTGGCTCAAAAACCAAACCGAAGCCCTTCAGACGGAATCGGAAGGCAAAGTCTCCCTCACCGGCGACCAAACCGTCAACGGCCAAAAAACCTTTGCCGCCGCAACCCAATTCCCAAGCGGCATCCATTTGTCCGCCAACCAAACGCACTGGAACGGCGGCTACAAAGCCTACATCGGCGCGGATGCCGACAACGCCCACATCGTCTTCGGCGACGACACCCTGCGCCTGCACGGCGCAAACAACCGCATTTCCTACAACAACCACGACATCTTCCACAAAGCCAACAAACCGCGTTTTGGCGAAGACATCGAAGGCAAACCGAACACACTGTCCGGATACGGCATCGGCAATTTCAAAGTAGAAACCTTCCGGGGCGATTTGAACACCCTCAAAACCGACGGCGTCTATTCCCTGCCGACAGCGGTCGGCAGCTCGAACCTGCCCGTTGAAAACACCGCCTGCCATATCCAAGTCATCGCCGGCACGCAACCCGGCTGGTGCAGGCAGTTGGGCTATCCCGCCTACACGTCCGATGTGTACGAACGCCACCAGGTAAGCAGCGCAAACGACGACTGGAGCGCGTGGAAAAAACTCAATTCAGACGGCATCCCCGTCGGCGCGATTGTTGCTTTCCCGCGCCCGGTAAGCCGTCCCGAAGGCTTCCTCAAAGCCGACGGCACGACCTTTGACAGCCGGACATTTCCCGATTTGTACCGCGCACTGGGCAACAGCAACCGCCTGCCCGATTTAAGCCGTACCGACATCGGCATCACCGCGTGGTTTCCGTCCGACCAAATCCCGACCGGCTGGCTGGCGTTTGACGACATCCGCACGCGCGTAACCGAAACCGCTTATCCCGAACTTTACCGCCTGCTGGTTGCCCAATACGGACGCATCCAAAACGTCCCGCAGGCGGAAGACCGCTTTATCCGCAACGCCGGCAACGGCTTGGCAGTCGGACAGATGCAGGGGGACGCAATCCGCAACATTACCGGCAAAATCGACAGCGGCAACCGAAGCAACGAGCAACTCTTCGACACCGCCATCCCCGAGGGCGCGTTCGGCATCGACAAAGCCCGGAAAAATTGGACATACGACGGAGACGGCAGCGGCAACGACCGCCCGTCCGCCATCACATTCGACGCATCCCGCGTCGTCCCCACCGCCGACGAAAACCGCCCCAAAGCACTGGTTTTAAAACTGTGCATCAAAGCCGCCGACACCTTGGGCGAAGCCGTGTTCTGGATAAAGTCCCACGGCGAAACCGTTAACGCAGGCGCGCTGGACGCGGGCACGCTGGCGCAAGGTTTGCAGGAAAAAGCCGACCGCGACCACACCCACACCGCCGCCCAAATCCAAGGGCTGGACGAAAAAATCAGCACCGCCGTTGCCGCGCAATTCACACGCCAAACCATCGGCGGCGTGGATATTGTCAGATTCCCCGACGGCACAATGATACAGACCGGCAGCTACAGGTTTACAAGAAGCGGCGGCGCCATAGAAAACGAAGTTGTCTTCCCCATCGCCTTTGCCGACGGCAACGTCCGCTGCTTCGTATCCGAACGCCATTCGGGGCGCGCCAACGGCGAAAGGCAATACAACTGGCTGTTTATCCGCGCAAAAAACCACGCCGCCGCCATTATTACCAACTGGTACGAAGGCAGTTGCGACTGGATGGCAATAGGCAGATGGAAATAACAAGGGAAGGCGCAAGCGGGAACAAACGCGCAAAAAGCCGCCGACCCCTTCAGAGTGTGAAGCCTGCCCGCAGGGGGAGGCAGCGGCGGGCGCGACACCTGCTTCCTATGGTTCGCCGTAGGCAAAGCCGCATCGGGGACCCCCCCGCGATAAGCCCCGGAATACCTGAAATCGACGAAGAAACACGAAGAGAAATAGAAAGGACGTTGGCGGACATAAGGGCGCGCGGCAGGCTGTAGGATGGGCGCAGGTTGGACATAGGTTGGGCTGTAGGGCGGGCTTCGGCCCGCCAATCCCGCCAATCCGCCAACCCCGCCGCCGACAGCGATGCCGTCTGAAACCCCGCCGCCGCCATTCCCGCCCCCCTTTCGTCATTCCCTCCCCCTTTCCGTCATTCCCGCGCAGGCGGGAATCCAGACCCACAACGTTAAGGTGGTTTATCGGAAGAAACCGAAACCGAACGTCCTAGATTCCCACCTGCGCGGGAATGACGGAAAGGTGGCGGGAATGACGAACAAAAGGGCTGGAATAACGAAAGCAGGAACAACGAGAGCAGGAATAACGAAAGGCGGGAACAAGCGCGCAAACCCCCGCCGACCCCTTCAGAGTACGAAGCCTGCCCGCAGGGTACGGCATTGCCGACCCGCCGACAATCGGCAAACGGGAATAACAAGGGAAGGCGCAAGCGGGAATCCGAAAGCCCGAAACCGCCGACCCCGTCATTCCCGCGAAAGCGGGAATCCAGAAACCCCGATACGGCGGGAATCTGTCGGATAGGGCTGAAACCGAATGCCCTGGATTCCCGCCTTCGCGGGAATGACGAACAAAAGGGCTGGAATAACGAAAGCAAGGAACAACCGCGCAAACCCCCGCCGACCCCTTCAGAGTGCGAAGCCTGCCCGCAGGGTACGGCATCGGCAAAAAAAACTGCACGGCCGAAACCGCGCGGGAAAGGACAGTCGGGCGCGCCCGATAAGCAGCGGCCGTCCCCGTTATTTCAATTGGGCGACATATTGGCGCAAAACCTCGTTGATGCGCGTCTGCCAGCCCTTGCCTCCGTCGCGGAATTTTTCGACCACATCGGCGGACAGGCGTATGGTAACGAGTTGTTTCGGGGTTTTGCCTGTGTTTCGTTTTTGCATTACGCCCTTTTCTTCCAATTGTTTTTGATGGGAAAAAAGCACCTGTGCCAAGTCTTCGGGCAGGGTTTCGGCAATGGGGCGGGCAAGCGCAAAATCTTCGGCAGCAAGTTCCCGCACTTCGCCGTCAGCGTTTATTAAGGATTGACGTTGCATATTTTTTAACCTCTCTTTTATTCGCTTTGCGAAAACTGATGACACGGATACCGTCTTTTATCGGCGTAAAACAGACAATGTGCAGGCGTTGCGTATCGCCCAGATAAGCAGCGGCAACATAACGCGGTTCGGGGTAATCAAAGCGGACATCGGGCACAATAACGGCCGTTGTCCAGCGTATTTGCCCGACTAATTCAAAGGGCAAATTCCACTCTTCGATATTGCGTTGATTTTTTTTGGAGTCAAATTCAATCTTCATTGCAGCTTACAGCGTATTTTGTCGTTACATTATAAGCGGCAAAAAATCAAAATGTAAATACAGAAAAGGAAAACCAATGACCATTTACTACAAAGACCGCGCCTTTTACGACGCGGACACCCCCGAACAAGCACCCGAGGGCGCGCGTCCCGTAAGCCCCGAACAACACGCCGCGCTGCTCGCCGCCCTCAATTCCGGCTGCATCGTGTCCGACGATCTGGCCGTTTCACCGCCGCGCCCGTCCGAATACCACGAATGGGACGGCGGCAGCTGGGTGCTGAAACCGACTGCCAAAAAGAAAATGCTGCAACAGGCGAAGTCTGAAAAACTGGCGGAAATCAACCGCGCCGCGCAATCCTATATCGACCGTGCGGCAGGCTTGGACAAAGTACCCGAATTTGAGGTGGCGACTTGGACAACGCAGGCATTTGAGGCGAAGGTATGGCATGCCGACCAGAATGCTGCAACGCCGACGCTTGACGCTATTGCCGCTTCTCGAGGCGTATCGCCCGCTGCTTTAAGGCAAAAAGCTTATGAAAAAACACTTAAATTCGAGCGGTTGACCGCGCATGTTGCAGGCTTGAGGCAGGCGGCGGAAGACAAAATCAACGCCGCGGCAAATCTTGATGAATTGGCTGATATATCGCTCGTCATCGACCTGAAAGCTGAGGCTGAATGATGGCGGAGGTTTATCTGGCACTTTACAAAGGAAAGGCGTGCGGAATACGTGCGAGGTTTGAGGATTGGCTGATACGTACTATAACCCGCAGTCAGTACAGTCACTGCGAAATCGCCGTGCGGCTCCCTACATACTGCGCCTCTTCTTATGCCTGT